>NZ_JABWMG010000019.1:0-73964 GCF_013366455.1 Salinivibrio sp. EAGSL
TACCGTGTTGTATATGGCGATGATGTCTGCGATGCAATGTAATCCTGTTTTTAAATCCACGTATACCCGATTAGTCGCCGCTGGAAAGCCGAAAAAAGTCGCCATTATTGCCTGTGTGCGCAAGATGGTAGTGATCTTAAATTCGATGCTCAGAGACGGCGTGATGTGGGATAAAAATCTCGCTAAAATTTAGGATTGACGACATACTCGTTTGTTAGACCAACTATGCACTACCACTTGCTTCAATTCCACGACCAGTGTAGACAGCAAAACTAACAACGATAAGTGTAAACCCGCACAAAACTTCATAAACTGATAAAAATTGAGGAAATGCATAACGAGGAGATATATCGCCATAGCCTAAAGTAGTAATTGTAACGCCACTAAAGTACAGGGCATCTATATAGGAGTTTATTTTATTGTCAAAATAGCATGGTGGTAAAAGCATGTAGATACTAGCAAAATTAATTATCAGCTCAATATAGCTTTTAACCGCTAATTGAATACGTTCTCCATATTTCAAATCACTTCTACTAGGTTCACCGTTTAGTTTTTCTATAGCATCGCGGTAGAAAGCATAAATAATTTCATTCGCGCGAGATAGTGGGTAGACCCACACAATAAACATAGCAAACCAAAAGAATGCGTCACCTAGTTCAGTTTTATAAACCTCTGTCGGAGGATAAAAAAACAGCCCCAAAGCAATTAAAGAGGCGATGAGTAAGTAAATTGAGTTAAATCTTTTGATCAACGGACTTATGTTTTTATTTTCACTTCCGTACTTAGACTTTTTGTAATCTGCGAAAAAATACGTAGGAGAAAGTAACAACTCTATTGTACCTGTAACTATTAATTTAAAATTCACAATATCCTCGAAATATTTCGTTGGTCTAACATTGTATTAGTGCGCATGCGCGATTTCCCAAAATCGTTATACACACTATTTCCTACCTAACTGGCTGTTACCAATATAATTTCTCACCTCTAATGGATACTACTCTTCCGCGAAAGTGTGCATGCCGCCTATCTCTATTCTGGTATTCACACTATCCCCAAGCGTGAGTCTGTAAACGCATGACTTATCGACTCTTTTAATCATCCATTCTGGGATAGTGTGAATCGGTCACGGATAAACGCGCACGCAAATGAGTGTATCTGGCAGATAAGCTGGTTAACCGTCCAGTGTTTAGCCATGCTACCGCCGATCAGTTGTCGGCACCTAACACGCCATCGAGTTGGCAAATTTGGGATTAGTGTATCAAGGGCTGTTTTGGTTTTCGTGCCCTATTGTCCAAAGTGTTAGATAAGCCATATTTTGTGAGGTGGGTACAAGAAGTTGCCTAGGGAACAATGGTGAATCGTTTTAGGGGGCGCTTGTATAAGCAAGTGGAAAGAGGACTGCTAGTAGGATCGGAGTGTTGAGCACCCCTCAATGCTACTCCGCTGATTTTTTCTAATGCGAAAACGCGAGTTGTACCCGTTCCTTGTTTGACTAAGTGTTTGACTAAAAATCGGCAGGTACAAAAAAGGCGTAGTAGGTACTAACCTGCTACGCCTTGCTATAACTGGTGGCCCCTCCCAGACTTGAACTGGGGACCAATCGATTATGAGTCGACTGCTCTAACCACTGAGCTAAGGGGCCGAGTGGATTGGGATTATAGGGGAAGGCAAACAGGGTGTCTAGTTGTAAGGGGGGTCAATTCAGTATGGTTTTTGAGCACTTAGCGCAATGGTGGCAAAACAAGCGCCGCCAGTGTGACGGCACTCATGCTTTACTTACTGAGTTCTGTGACACCACTTACTGCATGGCGGGGTCTTCGCTGTTGTCATCGGCGGGCCAGGTTTCTTCTTCCGGTGGCCAGGCGCTGTTGTCGTCTTCTGGTATTGGCTGGGTGTCGCAATCCGTGCCACCTTCAGGGCAAGTCACCGCTGGCTGGCCGTCTGCAGGCTGCATCGGCTCGTCATTCGCCATTGCCGGGCCCGCTAGGCCAACTATCATCATCAGTGCGCTCAGAGTCAGTGCTTGGTTGTATGTTTTCATGGTGTTCTCCTTCCTAATAGTGTCGTTGCCCTTGAGGACAGAAACACTATCTCGCACTCGCCGCACTGCCCTGTCATTCCCTCGCTATAAGGCGGTAAAAGGATTGTGTCGTTTGTCGCCAATTTATCAGCATTGTCAGTCCTTGATTAAATCCCCCTCCTGCGGTCAGAAAACCTTCAAAACGGTGTGTTAATGGTTAATTGATGGCCTTTACGCTCGGATTTGTCGCTTGCATCTTGTTGACACGCACTTTACTATCAAAGAATAATTAAACATAAATATCGATTTAATATTCAATTTAGCGCGTTATTTAGGGATAAATATGAAAAGCGACCTCTACCAGCAATCACTGCTCACCTTACTCGACTTGTCACCTCAGCAAATCCACGATCTGATTAATGATGCCGCCGCCCTTAAAGCGGCCAAAGCCTGTGGTGAGGAAACCCCACAGCTGACGGGCAAAAATATTGCCCTGATTTTTGAGAAAACCTCAACCCGCACCCGCTGTGCGTTTGAAGTGGCGGCGTTTGATCAAGGCGCACAAGTTACGTATCTCGGCCCCAGCGGCAGCCAAATTGGCCATAAAGAGACCATGAAGGACACCGCGCGGGTGTTAGGGAGAATGTACGATGGCATTCAGTATCGTGGGTTTGGTCAAGAGGTGGTGGAAACCTTAGCCGCCCATGCTGGTGTGCCGGTGTGGAATGGCCTTACCGATGACTTTCACCCCACTCAAGTGCTGGCGGATTTACTCACCATGCAAGCGCACAGTGACAAGCCGCTCAATCAAATCGCCTTTGCGTATTTGGGTGATGCGCGCAATAACATGGGCAATTCGTTGATGGTGGGCGCGGCCAAAATGGGGATGGATTTACGCTTGATTGGTCCTAAAGCCTATTGGCCTGAGGCGGATTTGATTGCCACCTGCCAAGATATTGCCGCCAGTACTGGAGCAACGATCACACTCACGGAAGATACGGCGGCGGTGAAAGGCTGTGATTTTATTTATACCGACATCTGGGTGTCGATGGGCGAGCCAGAATCGGTTTGGGCGCAGCGGGTGGCGGATCTCACCCCTTATCAAGTCAACCCCGGTTTGATGGCCGCCACCGAGAACTCAGATGCCAAGTTCATGCACTGCTTGCCCGCGTTTCATAATGACGAGACCGGCGTGGGTAAACAAATTGCCGATCAATACGGGCTCAATGGCCTGGAAGTGACCGACGCGGTATTTGAATCAGCGCAATCGATCGTCTTTGATCAAGCCGAGAACCGCCTCCATACCATCAAGGCTGTGATGATTGCCACACTCGTCAAAGCAAGCGCGTAAACGATTGCACTTTTGCTTGCACAGCACAAATAGGGGCGTATAATTCGGCCAGATTTCACTACACGGCCAGAAGTTATGTTGGTTATTCCACCCACAAACAGCGATTTATCCGCCCCATCGCGGGACGGCATTCGCATTGGTCGTGATCGTAAAAGCCTCCGTTTCGGAGGTTTTTTTTTGCCTGTAGCACACTGCAAAGAAAGGGACTCGCGTTATGGCCAATACGCTTTATCACAAACATATTATTTCCATTCCCGAGCTCAGCCGCGACGAGCTAGAGTTAATCGTTGCCACGGCGGGCGAACTTAAAGCCCGCCCGAACCCGACGCTGTTAAAAAATAAAGTGATTGCTAGCTGCTTTTTTGAAGCGTCAACCCGCACGCGGTTGTCGTTTGAAACCGCGATTCAGCGCCTTGGCGGCTCGGTAATTGGCTTTCCCGACGGCGGCAATACCTCGTCAGGCAAAAAAGGCGAAACCTTGGCCGATTCGGTCCGTGTGATTTCTTCTTACGTTGATGGCTTTGTCATGCGTCACCCAAAAGAAGGCGCTGCGCGATTAGCGTCGGAGTTTTCTGAAGGCGTGCCGGTGGTGAACGGTGGCGACGGCGCGAATCAGCACCCGACCCAAACCTTGCTCGATTTGTTCTCGATTTACGAAACCCAGGGCCGCTTGGATAACTTAAATATCGCCATGGTGGGAGATCTTAAATACGGCCGTACCGTGCATTCGCTGACCCAGGCGTTATCAAAGTTCGAGGGCAACCGCTTCTTTTACATCGCCCCGGATGCACTCGCCATGCCAGAGCACCTGCTTGATGAGCTTGCCGCGGGCGGCCACCCTTATAGCCTACACAGTAGCATTAGCGATGTGGTGCCTGAGTTAGATGTACTTTACATGACACGGGTGCAAAAAGAGCGCTTTGATGAGTCAGAATACGCCCACATTAAATCAGCGTTTATTTTAAGTGCCGGCATGCTGCGAGATGCCAAGCCGAATATGAAGGTGATGCATCCGCTGCCACGCGTGGATGAAATTACCGTTGATGTCGATAAAACCCCGCACGCGTATTACTTTGAGCAAGCAGAAAATGGAGTGTATGCCCGAGAGGCTCTACTCGCGCTGGTGTTAAATGAACAGGTTGAAGGAGTTGCAAAATGAGCACGGATAATAAACTACAAGTCGAAGCGATCTGCCACGGCACTGTGATTGATCATATCCCCGCGCACATTGGCTTTAAGATCTTAAACCTGTTTCAAATGCATGGTAGCGATCAGCGGATCACCATTGGTTTGAATCTGCCTTCGTCGGCGCTCGGCAGTAAAGATTTGATCAAAATCGAGAACGTGGTGATCAGCGAAGATCAAGCCAGTCAGCTTGCCCTGTACGCGCCACAGGCAACGGTGAATCAAATTGAAGATTATCAAGTGGTCGCCAAGCTGCCGCTGACATTGCCTGAGGTGATTCAAGGGGTGTTTAGCTGCCCAAACTCTAACTGCATTACCCATGGCGAGCCGGCTGTCGATAGCTCATTCCGAGTGCTCACGGAGGCCGACGATGTGAAGCTCTGCTGCAAGTACTGTGAGAAGGTATTCTCACGCGAGATCATGACCGAGCGTCACTAGTCCTCGCTGTCTAACCCTAGTGCGAGGGTGCTCGGTTGCGGGCGCGCTTGCACTGCGCCTGCCGCGCGCGTAACACATAAAAAAACCAGCATCGAGGTGCTGGTTTTTGTCATCGTTTAACCTGCCAAGTGGTTATTTCACCACGGTAAGCGTCGGCTTGCCTTTTTTACTCGGCGCCGCTGGCGCTTCTGGTTCGTCATCGGCCTGCGGCAGTGCGTCTGGATCGTCAACACTGTCAACAGAGACAAGCGATGGCTCGTCCTCTTCGGTCGGTGCCGGCTCGAACGTCTCGTCCTCGAACATCTCGTCATCAGCGTTGGCGTAGGCAGGCTCCATTTCAAACATGGTCCCGGCGCCATTTTCACGCGCATACAGTGCAAGCACGGCTGCCATTGGCACCATCACTTGCTGCGGTTTACCGCCAAAGCGCGCGTTAAAACACACATGCTCGTTACTGAGTTCAAGATTACCGACTGCTCGCGGGGCGATGTTCAGTACAATTTGCCCGTCTTTAACGTAATCAAACGGTACTTGCGTTCCTGGTAAGGTCGCATCGACCACAATGTGTGGCGTGAGATCGTTGTCCAGTAACCAGTCGTAAAACGCCCGAACCAAATAAGGACGGCGCGGTGTCATGGCAAATTCAGATGTAGACATTATTGACCTGTTAGTCGCATTTCACGTTCAGCTTCTGTCAGTGAGGCGAGAAACGAATCACGCTCAAACAGACGCGTCATGTAGTCTTTGACTTGCTTCGAGCCCTGACCGGTCAGTTCGATACCCAGTGCAGGTAAACGCCATAAAAGTGGCGCTAAGTAGCAATCAACAAGGCTAAATTCTTCACTTAAGAAGTAAGGATCTTCGGCAAAGACAGGCGCCAGAGCCAGGAGCTCTTCACGTAATTGCTTACGGGCTTTATCCGCCTCATCCGCACTGCCCTGCATGATCTGATCCACCAAGGTATACCAGTTACGCTTAATGCGATACATCATCAAGCGGCTTTGTGCACGCGCGACAGGATAAACCGGCATCAATGGCGGGTGAGGGAAACGCTCATCCAAGTATTCCATGATGATGTCTGCGTTATACAGCGCTAACTCACGGTCAATCAAGGTTGGAACAGAGTTATAAGGATTTAAGTCAACCAGATCTTCTGGCAGATTATTCGGATCCACCAGCTCGATTTCTACACTGACACCTTTCTCTGCGAGGACGATGCGTACCTGATGACTATATAAATCAGATGCGTCAGAGAATAACGTCATCACCGAGCGTTTATTGGCAGCAACAGCCATCAACCCCTCCAGGATGTTCAATATCAATAGAAAGCAATGGGGACTCAAAGCCCCCATTGCGGATTAGCAACACACTAGATTAACCGATCAGTGCACATCGCGCCAATATTCTTTCTTGAGGAAGTAAGCCAAAATCAAGAATACCACGAAGAAACCGATCACCCACCAACCGAGTTGCTGGCGCTCAAGCTTCACCGGCTCACCGGAATACTCGAGGAAATTGACCAAGTCTCGGACGGCATTATCATACTCGCCCTCACTCAGCTCGCCATTGCCGTCAGACTGCAGGCCGACAAATTCCTCAACCGGCTCACCATCCACCATGCGTGTTTCGTACACTTTACGTGGGGTGCCTTGAAGCTCTTCAAGCACATGCGGCATGCCCACGTTAGGGAATACCGTATTGTTCACGCCAAACGGACGCGATGGGTCAACATAGAATGAACGCAGATAGGTATAGATCCAGTCAGTACCACGTACACGCGCGACCAGCGTCAAGTCAGGCGCTGGCGCACCGAAGTACTGTGCACCCGACTCTTGACTCATGGCGTTAGTCATTAACTCACCATAGTCCGCATTCTTGTCGACAATCAGGTGTTCTTCCATCAAGTCTTGTGGAATGTTCAGATCTTCTGCGACACGCTGATAGCGCTGATACTGCGTGGCATGACAGCCGAAGCAGTAGTTCATGAACATTTTTGCGCCACGTTGCAATGAGGCTTTGTCCGTTAAATCGTTGTTGGCGTCGTCCAAGTGAACGTTACCGCCCGCGGCCATTGCCAAAGAGGGCAACAGCGCGCACAAGATTACAATCCATTTTCTCATTTGAATGTCACCCTCTCTGGTAGCGGTTTTGTTGCCTCATTTTTGCTGTAGAAGAACAACAGCACAAAGAACATGAAGTAACAGAAGCTGAAGATCTGCGCCAGCAAGGTGTACGTTGGAGTCGCTGGCAACGCGCCCAGAATGCCGAGAGCTACAAACGCAATCACAAATTGCACAATGTTTGCCAAGTGCAGTTTGCTACGGTAGCGATACGAACGCACGCGACAACGATCTAACCATGGCAACAAAAACAGCACCACAATCGACGCACCCATGGCGATAACACCAATCAGCTTGTCAGGAATCGCACGCAAAATTGCATAGAAAGGCGTGAAGTACCAAACCGGAGCAATATGCTCAGGGGTCTTCAGCGGGTTCGCGGCCTCAAAGTTCGGTGGCTCAAGGAAGTAACCGCCCATCTCAGGGTTAAAGAAAATCACATACGCGAACAAGATACCAAACACACCTACGCCAATGAGATCTTTCACCGTGCCGTATGGATGGAAAGGAATCGAGTCAATGATCTTATATTTTTTGGTGTAATCAGGGTGGAACGTAAACTGTGACTGCTGGCCATCGTCATCCGCTTCGCCTTTAGGCAGTTTGGTGTCGATACCATCTGGGTTGTTGGAGCCCACTTCGTGCAACGCTAAGACGTGCAACGCGACTAACAGCAGCAAGACAATCGGCAAGGCCACCACGTGAAGCGCAAAGAAGCGGTTCAAGGTTGCACCTGATACCACGTAATCACCGCGGATCCAAAGCGTTAAGTCATCACCAATCACAGGAATCGCACCAAACAAGGAGATGATAACCTGTGCTCCCCAGTAAGACATCTGTCCCCATGGCAGCAGGTAGCCCATGAACGCTTCTGCCATTAACACCAAGAAGATCAGCATCCCAAACAGCCACAGTAGCTCACGCGGCTTCTGGTACGAGCCATAAATGAGGCCGCGGAACATGTGCAGGTACACCACCACGAAGAACGCCGAGGCCCCAGTGGAGTGCATATATCGGAGCAGCCAACCGTACTCGACATCACGCATGATGTATTCAACAGAGGCAAACGCACCTTCCGCTGAAGGGTTGTAGTTCATGGTTAGCCAAATCCCGGTAACAATTTGGTTAACCAGAACAATCATCGCGAGCACACCAAACATATACCAGAAGTTAAAGTTCTTCGGCATTGGGTACTCGGTCATGTGCTTGCGATACGCATTCATCGCGGGAAGGCGTTTCTCAATCCAGTTAGCAAAACTTTCCATTACGCAGCCCCCTCATCTTGTCCCACCAGCACTCGCTTGTCGTCCAAGTACATATAAGGTGGAACGACCAGGTTAAGTGGTGCAGGTACGCCTTGAAAGACACGTCCAGCCATGTCAAATTTTGACCCATGACACGGACAAAAGAACCCGGCTTTCACTCCACTCACTTGCTCACTGAAGCTGTCTGGTAGATAGGTTGGTGAACAACCAAGATGGGTGCAGATACCAACCGCGACAAAAATTTCAGGTTTAATAGAGCGGAGCTGGTTGGTTGCATATTCCGGTTGTTGCGGCTGTGCTGATTGCGGATCGCGCAATTGGTCTTCAAAGCTTGAAAGCTCCTCAACCACGGCGTCGCTACGGCGCACAATCCACACAGGTTTTCCTCGCCACTCGACACGGATCATTTGTCCGTCTTGCAGCTTACTGATATCGACTTCGACCGGCGCGCCCGCCGCTTTGGCTTTCGCGCTTGGGTTCCATGACTTAATAAAAGGCACGGCAACTGCTACGGCCCCTAAACCGCCAACAACTGACGTCGTCGCAGTCAGGAAGCGGCGTCGGCCGGTATTCACTGGCGCATTGCTCATCCAACATTCTCCCATGTGCTCCCGCTTGGATTTTTATTTTGTCCTTTGCGTCCATGGAGCGTACGGCTTACTTAAAAACGAATATGTAATAACGGCTGACTGGGATCAGTTCGATTAAATCTTAGCTGCTATTACGTCGGCTAGATGATAGAGAAAACCCTACTTTTTGACAAGATAAAGCTACCTTTTTGTAACAAATGTGAGCGGTGTGCACAGAATTATGTAAAGGGTAATAAAAATGTTGGAAAGTGCGCGCTTATACACTGTTTTAAAAGGGAATAAAGAGGTAATACCCTACCTTATTGGATCAGAAAAAATTGCATAAAAAAAGCCTGGCGTGAACACCAGGCTTTTTGTAGCAAATCTGACGATAACGTCGATTAACGCTTCGAGAACTGCGGGCTACGACGTGCTTTACGAAGACCCACTTTCTTACGCTCAACTTTACGCGCATCACGCGTCACAAAGCCAGCTGCACGTAGTGCAGGACGTAGTGACTCGTCATACTCCATCAAGGCACGAGTAATGCCGTGACGGATTGCGCCTGCTTGACCAGAGATACCACCACCAGAAACGGTGATGTAAAGGTCAAGCTTCTCAGTCATTTCTACCAGCTCAAGTGGCTGACGAACAACCATGCGAGCGGTTTCACGACCGAAGTAAGTGTCGAGAGAACGCTTGTTGATCTCGATGTTGCCGCTACCCGGCTTGATGAAGACACGAGCTGCGGAGCTTTTGCGACGGCCGGTGCCGTAGTATTGTTCTGCCATTGCTTTATTCCTCTTAGATGTCTAGTACTTGCGGTTGTTGTGCCGCGTGCTTGTGCTCAGAACCTGCGTAAACTTTCAGTTTACGGTACATAGCACGACCTAGAGGACCGCGTGGCAACATACCTTTAACGGCTTTTTCAATCACCAGCTCAGGTTTTTGCGCGATCAGTTTTTCAAAGCTGATTGACTTGATGCCACCAATGTAGCCAGTGTGGCTGTAGTACATCTTGTCAGATTTTTTGCGGCCAGTTACAGCCACTTTTTCAGCGTTGATAACAACAATGTAGTCACCAGTGTCAACGTGAGGCGTGTACTCTGGCTTGTGCTTGCCACGCAGACGCGTTGCAATTTCAGTGGCCAGACGGCCTAGCGTTTTGCCTTCAGCGTCTACAACGAACCAGTCGCGTTTTACAGTTTCTGGTTTAGCAACGAAAGTTTTCATGCTAATAATTACCCGATTAATAAGTTTCACTTCAGGAGCCTAAGCTCCCACTGTTAAGCGTCCATACATCACCCCTTCGAGTGGTGGTACACCCGGCCAAAGCCTTTCAACAGTAACGGTGGGTCGCGAGATTATAGGGAAGAGTGGAGAAAAAATCACCTCCTTTTCGCAAAAAAATTCCGCCGTTTTTCTCAGTTGGTTATTGTTTGACTGTTCGCCAGCAGACAGCCTTAGGGCAAATGAGGCAATGCGAGATAGTCATGGCTTTGCATTTCAATCAGGCGTGACTGGCAACGCTTAAACTCAAACGCTAAACGGTCGCCATCATAGAGGCTATCGAGTGGCACCGCCGCTGAAATAATGAGTTTGACGCTACGCTCATAAAACTCGTCTACCAGCGCAATAAACCGACGCGCAGCATCGTCTTGTGTACTGTGTAATTGCGGCATGTCAGCGACTAATACCGTGTGATAAAGCCGCGCAATTTCCATGTAGTCGGTTTGACTGCGGGCGGACTGACACAGCTCAGCAAAACTAAAATGCGCCACGCCATCGCCATTTTCAATGGTATGTAGCGGGCGGTTATTTACGTCTATCACTTGGTCGCGCTGCCCCCCTTCCCCATTGAGTTTTTTGAAATACGCCTGCATCGTCTCGGTGGCGGTATCGCCAAGCGGGTGATAAAAAATAGCCGCTTGGGTCAGAGTACGCAGGCGATAATCAACGCCTGAGTCAACATTGACCACCTCACAGTGCTGGTTGATTAAGTCAATGGCGGGCATAAAGCGTGCGCGCTGTAACCCGTTCCAATACAGTTCATCAGGCACGATATTTGAGGTCGCGACCAAGGTGATCCCGCGGGCAAATAGCGCTTCCATCAGGGTCCCTAAGATCATGGCATCGGTAATGTCCGAGACAAAGAATTCGTCAAAACACAGCACGCGGGTTTCTTGTGCAAACTTATCGGCGATTTGCGGCAATGGATCCGCTTCGCCATCCAGTATTCTTAGCTCTTGATGTACCCGATGCATAAAGCGATGAAAGTGCATGCGCATTTTGTTATCAAAAGGGAGTGCATGAAAAAACGTATCCATTAAATAGGTTTTCCCGCGTCCCACACCGCCCCAAAAGTATAGGCCTTTTACTGGGGTCACAGAGGCCGGTTCGCGCTTTCGCCAAGGCAACCAGCTGCGCTTTTCCGGCGTAGTGGGGGGGATGGGATGAGCGAGTAAACGGTGGTAGAGCTCATCGAGTTTCTCGACCGCCATACGTTGCGCGGGGTCTTCGATAAAATGGTGGTGGGTCAGATCGTTATTATAATGTTCTAAGGGCGTCATTCCTTGAAAGCCTCGTTGGTTATCGCCATCGTTTTCATATTAACACGCGAGCGAGAAAGAGAAATACGCGCGTATAGGAGTACCACGTTCGCGATCTGGCATGTATAGTGAACACACGTTTCATCTTGCTAAGCCACCAGCAGATGTACGATATTATTATACGTAGGCAAGTGATTTCGCTTGCCCTGACTGACTCCCGGATACCCAGGGTGTTCAGTCAATGTGAGAGCACAAGGAGCAGTTATGGCCTGGATTAATAGCCTGATCTTTCTCGTCATCGGTATCGCGGTGGGCTTTTTTATTGCCCGTATGACCACGCGCGATCTCAAACAACAAAAAAATATGAAAAGGGAGCTAGAAAAGTCACGTTACGAGCTCGAGCAATACCGCCAAGAGTTGGTGGATCACTTTGCGCAAAGTGCTGAACTGCTTGATACCTTATCGAAAGACTACAATAAGCTCTATCAACATATGGCCAAGACATCGTCGGATCTGATGCCTGACTTGCCCGACCAAGATAATCCCTTTGCCAAGCGTCTAGGGAAAATCACCAACCTGGAAGTAGACACCGCCAGTCATCCACCTCGTGACTATTCTGGCAGCGCCTCGGGCTTGTTAAAAAGCGACGAAGGCTCGCGCGCCAGCTGATCGAGGATTGAACTTTTTCAGATTGTCCCCACTCTCTATTGGTACGTCGACAATTGGAGTTAACCCATGATGAAAAAGTCTTTACTCGCAATTAGCGTCGCCGCGCTAACTCTTGGCGCGGCCCTTTCTCCTCTACCAAGCTATGCCGCCTTGCCTCAAGCGGTAAGCGGTGAAGCCATGCCCAGTTTGGCGCCAATGTTAGAAAAAGTCTCACCAGCCGTGGTCAGTATTGCGGTGGAAGGCAACAAGGTGTCTAAGCAACGTATTCCTGATGCATTTCGGTTTTTCTTTGGTCCCAACGTTCCGTCTGAGCAAGTCCAAGAGCGCCCTTTTCGTGGTTTGGGATCGGGGGTGATTATTGATGCCAATAAAGGTTATATCGTGACCAACCATCATGTGATTGATGATGCGGATGAGATCCGTGTCCAACTCAAAGATGGCCGCGAATACGATGCAACCCTGATCGGCAGCGACGAAATGTCTGATATTGCCTTGTTGCAGCTCGATGAGAATGCGAAAGATCTGACGCAAATTCCACTCGCTGATTCGGATCGTTTACGTGTTGGTGACTTTGCCGTTGCGATTGGTAACCCATTCGGGCTCGGACAAACTGTCACCTCGGGGATCATCTCAGCACTGGGGCGCAGTGGTTTGAATTTAGAAAACTTCGAGAACTTTATTCAAACCGATGCGGCGATCAACAGTGGTAACTCCGGCGGTGCGCTGGTCAATCTCAATGGTGAACTGATGGGGATCAACACCGCGATTTTGGGCCCGAACGGCGGCAATGTCGGGATTGGCTTTGCGATACCGGTGAATATGGCGAAAAGCTTGGTCGACCAAATCATCGAATATGGCTCGGTACGACGCGGCATGCTTGGCGTGACCGGCCGTGAATTGACCGCTGAGTTAGCCGATGCCTTTGGGCTCGCCACCCAGCACGGCGCCTTTGTTAGTCAGGTCATGTCTGAATCTGCCGCTGACGATGCCGGGCTCAAAGCCGGTGACATTATTGTCTCTGTCAACGGTAAGAGTATTCGCAGCTTTAGTGAGTTACGCGCCAAAATTGCGACGTTAGGGGCAGGTAAAACCGTTGCGCTCGGCGTGATCCGTGACGGTGAAACCCTCGAGGTGGAAACAACCCTTAAAGAAGCGGCTCAAACGCAAACTAAAGCGGATAACCTGCACAAAGCTTTGGCTGGCGCAGAGTTGAAAAACCATGATGCGAAACCAGCAGGTGTCGAAGTTGCCACGATTGAAGAAGGCTCGCTTGCCGCTCGATATGGATTACGCGCGGGCGATGTCATTATTGGCGTCAATCGACACAAAGTAGAGAGCTTGGGCGATCTGCGCAAGCTGCTCGAGGATAAACCGGGTGTGCTCGCCCTTAATATTGTGCGTGATAACAGCTCGCTTTATCTCGTGATTCGATAAACCGGCGTCTATTCACACCTTAATATTGATGCCTGCCACGTCGGCAGGCATTTTTATTGGCTCATGGTTTTTTATCCGCCCAGGACGGTGATGATTTCCACAACCCGACCTCACAATGCTATTCTCTAGCCTCGCTTTGTTTTGCTTGAGGATGGCATTGTTTATGCTGGCTTTACTTGTTCGTTCCGTGGTTATTGGCCTAGTCACGGCTGCCTTGCTATTAGTCGCGGTGCCTGATTTGCGCTCGGGCGTGTTATCCGAACTGTCTTTTATTGAAAGCGGCGGCCAAGACACGGCAGAACTGGTGTCATTTAGCTATGCGGTCAAGCGCGCCTCACCGGCGGTCGTCAATATCTACACCCGTAATTATACCGGTAACGATAAATTAGAGCTTAATACCCAAGGATTAGGCTCAGGGGTGCTCATGAGCGCTAAAGGCTATATCGTCACCAACTATCATGTTGTCGCCGAAGCCGACCAAGTGATCGTCGCCTTGCAAGATGGGCGCATTTTCACGGCACAAACAGTGGGTAAAGATCAGCGTACGGACTTAGCCGTGCTTAAAATTCAAGCAGACAATCTCCCCGTGATCCCGGTCAATCAAAACTATCAACCCACGGTGGGCGATACCGTACTCGCCATCGGCAATCCGTATAATTTAGGGCAAACCACCACCTATGGCATCATTTCCGCTACCGGCCGGACCGGGATGAGCTTTTATGGTCGCCAGGATTTTCTCCAAACCGACGCGGCCATTAACAGAGGAAACTCTGGCGGGGCACTGGTAAACAGTCGCGGTGAGCTCGTCGGCATCAATACCGCCTCTTTTCAACAAGCAACCGACCTTGAAACCTATGGCATTTCCTTTGCGATCCCTTACCGTTTAACCGCAAAAATCATGAATAAACTGATTGCCGATGGCCGAGTGATCCGCGGCTATATTGGTATTGATGGCCGTGATGTAAACCCGGTGATGGCCCGATTATTAGATGCCGAGCAGCAACGTGGGGTCATGGTCGCTGGGCTTGATAAAGACGGACCTGCAGAAAAAGCGGGGATTCAGCCTCAAGATTTGATTATTCAAATTAACGACAAGCCCGTGCGCGGTGCACGCGGTGCGATGGATATGGTGACCGATACACGTCCTGGCTCAACGCTTAACATTACGCTGATCAGAGACGGTGAAACCCTGACCTTGCCGGTCAAAGTGGGCGATGAACGCCAGCAGCGTTAATCAACGCATAGCGAAAATAGGCGCCCATAAAAAACGCCAGCCTGTGAGGGCTGGCGTTTTTTGTGTTAAGGCATGAAGGCCAATTAGCCTGCGATATCACTGGACTCGTTCGCTTCATCGGCGTCAATGCGCTCTATTTTAGCTCCTAAAGCCTGCAGTTTATCTTCGATACGCTCATAGCCTCTATCGATATGATAAATACGATCCACCAAGGTTTCGCCCTTTGCAATACAGCCGGCAATTACCAAGCTGGCAGAGGCGCGCAGATCCGTCGCCATCACTTGTGCCCCGCTTAGGCTATCGGTGTCACCACAGATCACGGTATTGCCTTCAATCTCTGCATGAGCGCCCATACGTTGTAATTCCGGCACATGCATAAAGCGGTTTTCAAAGATGGTTTCGGTGATTATTCCAGTGCCTTTGGCCACCAAGTTCAGCAAGCTAAACTGAGCTTGCATATCGGTTGGAAAGCCCGGATGTGGCGCGGTACGCACGTTCACGGCTTTGAGCTCGCGGTCTGTCATGTCTAATTCGATAAAGTCATCACCCGTCACCACCTTGGCACCGGCTTCTTCCAATTTATGAAGGACCGCTTCGAGTAACTCTGGCGAAGTATCGCGACACACAATATGCCCACCAGACACCGCGGCCGCGACCAAGAAGGTGCCGGTTTCAATGCGATCTGCCACCACGGTGTGCTTACCGCCGCCAAGACGCTCTACGCCTTCAATCTCAATGCGATCGGTGCCTGCTCCCGTGACGTTTGCCCCCAACATGTTGAGGAACTTGGCCGTATCGACAATTTCTGGCTCACGCGCCGCGTTTTCAATCACCGTGGTGCCTTGCGCTAACGTCGCCGCACTCATGATGGTGACTGTCGCACCGACGCTGACTTTGTCCATCACGATATGCGCGCCTTGCAAGCGACCATCGACGGTTGCACGCACATAGCCCTCATCCAACGTGATGGTGGCACCGAGCTGTTCAAGGCCGTTAATGTGCAAATCCACGGGCCGCGCGCCAATCGCACAACCGCCAGGCAAAGACACTTCGCCTTTACCGAAGCGAGCGACTAACGGCCCAAGTGCCCAAATAGACGCACGCATGGTTTTCACGAGATCATAAGGCGCACAGAGCTCAGTAATCTCACTGGCATCAACATGCACTGACCCGTTGCGACTCACCTTGGCCCCTAAGCGTGATAACAGGGCCATCGTTGTGTCAATATCGCGTAACTTAGGGACATTCGCGACTTCGACTGGCTCTTCAGCCAGTAATGAAGCAAATAAAATCGGGAGGGCGGCATTTTTTGCGCCAGAAATGGCCACATCACCTTTAAGCGGGCCATTGCCCGTCACTCGAAACTTTTGCATCATATCCTCTTACAACTGCATCAGCTTTTTATCGCGTGCCCACTCAGCCGGTGTCATCGCTTTAATGCTGACCGCATGAATATCATTACGCGCAATGTGATCCGTTAGCGGACCATAGATCGTTTGTTGCTTTTTTACGCGTGACATACCGTCAAACATCTCTGCAACAGCGATGACCTCAAAGTGGCTGCCATCACCTTTCACATGCAGCTCGTCCACTGACTGAGCCTGTTCTGAAAAAGCGGCCTCTAAAATGGCTTTAACGTCGCTTGCTTCCACGTTTAAACTCCTTGTTGATGCTCCGCATCGTCAAAAAATGTGTCTAAATTACTCAGCGTTAACAATAGTTTTAGCTGTTCAGGCATCCCTTGATACCGTACCTGCTGTCCTTGATGACGCAGCGTACGATCAAGGTGGAGCAACATCGCCATTCCTGCTGAATCCACACGTGATAACGCACTTAAGTCTAACGTTAAGGCGTTATCGGTTGGGATCCATTGGTGACGCTGACGCCAAAAGGCAGGCACTGTGTCACGATCAAGCCGTCCTGACAAGTGATAGTGCTGCTCGCTGCCAGCCGTCAAGTTGACGCTCATGATGCATCCTGTTTTTGTTTATCTTCACGACGGATGGGCCGCTTGGCGATCTCTTTTAATTGTTCGACCACGGCATCAATACCATCACGACGCAGTGGTGTCTTCCACTCAGACTGCTTCGATTGGATCATACTGACCCCTTCAGCCGTCACGTCATACGCTTGCCAATTTCCTGTCCGCGTATTTTTACGTAAGCTAAAATCCAGACGAATAGGAGGACGTGATGCGTCAGTCATATCGACGCGAACTTTGACAATTTTATCATTCGGATCAATCGGTTTATCCTTTTGAACCTCAATGGTTTGGTCGTCATATTCGAGTAAAATCTGTGCATAGGAGGCAATCATGTACTCGGTGAAGGCCTCGGTAAATGCATCGCGCTGTTCAGGCGTTGCCTTGCGATAATACTGGGCGCCTAATATCAGCGACGCCGCATAGCGCGTATGGATATAAGGTAGGAGTTCGTCTTTGACGACATCACGTAATAAATCGGGATCAGCGCGGAGCAAGGTACGATCTTTGCGTATGCGCGAAAACGTATTCTCTGCGACTTGTTCAATCAACTGATATGGGTTGGATTGGTCGACCGGCTCACTGGCCTGTACCGTCTGTCCAAGGCTGACTAACATCAAGCTCAGCGCCGAGCCAAATGCGATAAGTGTCTTTCTCATGCCATTTACTCCTTGTCACCCATGCTGTAGAGGAACTGACCAATCAAATCTTCTAAGACAAGGGCCGACTTGGTGTCTTGGATTTTTTCTCCCGCCTCTAAATAGCCAATGCCGAGCGCTTCATCGACAAACCCTGGGGTAATACCGATATATTGCTCGCCCAGCAGCCCTGCAGTGTAGATCGACGCCGAGCTCGATTCCGGGAAACGTCCCGCTTCTTCACTGATTTGCAGTGTCACTTGTGGGACATAGGTGTCTGGATTGAGCGAAATATCCGTTACCTGGCCAACAGTAACGCCCCCCACTTTGACAGGGGAGCGCACTTTTAACCCACCAATATTGTCAAACTCAGCGGTGAGGGTGTAGGTGTCTGCCCGCCCCCAACGCTGAACATCGGCGACTTGAAACGCAAGGGCTAATAGCGCTGCAATCCCTGCGATCACAAAGCAGCCTACCCAAAATTCTGTTTTACGACTCTGTTGCATGATTAATTCCCAAACATGAGTGCAGTAAGGACAAAGTCTAGGCCGAGTACGGCCAGCGATGAATGTACCACAGTACGTGTGGTCGCGCGGCTGATCCCTTCCGAGGTTGGCGTGGCATCATAACCGTTAAAAAGTGCAATCCAGGTCACGGCGATAGCAAAAACGAGGCTTTTGATCAGCGCGTTACCCACATCGTAGCCAAGGTCGACCGATGCCTGCATCACCGACCAAAAGCTGCCATGATCAATGCCTTTCCAGTCTACCCCGACCAGCTCGCCGCCCCAAATCCCGACCAGCATAAAGATCACCGCCAGTAAGGGCATGGCGATGACGCCGGCCCAAAACCGGGGCGCAATGACACGACGCAGCGGATCAACCGCCATCATTTCTAAACTCGATAGCTGCTCGGTGGCTTTCATCAAGCCAATTTCAGCGGTCAGCGCGGATCCCGCCCGCCCAGCAAATAGCAGTGCTGTGACCACAGGGCCAAGCTCGCGCAGTAGCGATAAAGCAACCATTTGCCCAAGGCTGGTCTCGGCACCAAAGTCCGACAAGACTAAATACCCTTGCAGGCTTAATACCATGCCGATAAATAACCCGGAGACAATAATGATCGCGAGTGAGCGTACTCCGACAGAATAGAGTTGTTGAATAAGCAGTGGGAAAGTTTTACTCGGTTGAGGACGCCCCACCAGCGCACCGGTCATCACAAAGGTGGCGCGGCCCATTGACTCGGCCACACGCATGGTTCGACGACCCATGTCCGCGATTTGTGTTTTAATCACCGAAAATCTCCTGCTTTAACTCACCCGCGGGATAACGAAATGGCACGGGCCCATCGGCATGCCCTTCTAAAAACTGCTGCACCCAAGGGTCTGGATTATCTCGCAACGATTGCGGCGATCCACTGGCGATAATACGGCTATCGGCCAAAAGATACACTTTATCGGCAATGCTCATCACTTCAGGCACGTCATGTGAAACGACCACACACGTTAGTCCTAGTGCTTGGTTGAGTTGACGAATCAAGGTCACCAGCACGCCCATGGTAATGGGATCTTGTCCTACAAAGGGTTCATCAAACAAAATGAGCTCAGGATCAAGGGCAATTGAACGGGCCAGAGCCGCTCGACGGGCCATACCGCCTGAGAGATCGCTGGGCATTAATGCGGCAGCCCCTCTTAATCCCACCGCCTCGAGCTTTAGCATTACAATGGTATGAATCATGGATTCATCCAAGTCTGTGTGTTCGCGCAGCGGGAAGGCAACATTATCGAATACCGACATATCGGTAAACAGGGCGCCTGATTGGAAGAGCATACTCATGCGCTGGCGGACATCGAATAATTGGCGACGCCCTAGCGAGGGAATGGAGTGGCCATCAAAAATAATATCACCGGCGTCTGGCTTTAGCTGGCCGGCGATCAAGCGTAGTAACGTGGTTTTACCGATACCTGAGGGCCCCATAATGGCGGTGATTTGCCCACGTGGTACCTGCAAGTCGACATGTTCAAAAATGCATCGGTCACCCCGTGAGAATGTCATCCCATTGATATCTATCAGGCTCTTTGCTGCCATGGCCGCATCTCATGGTTGGAAAGGAACAAAATGAAGTGGCTGATAATAAGGTGTCACCCCGCCTAACACAAGCTAGCTTGCGTATCGGGCCAAGCAGGACGTGACCCATCCCTGATAATAGCAGCCAAGAAACGGTTTATATGTCAAGACGAGGTCAATGTGCGCCCCTTGCCCTGTGACGCGCCTTAGCCGCGATATAAGCCTTGGCGACGATACCAGCCTTAGCTGCAATACAAACCTTAACCGTGGCGCAATCGTTAATCGCGAGCAGGCGGCCGTTTATCGGTGGCCGTTCCACGGCGGCAACATCAAGATGATCCTGTCACCGCAACCCGCTTCATGGTGAACCATCTTTATCGTAGCCGTAAGTCAGTGGATGGAAAATGCCGGAATTGATAACTCACATGGGGGCTTTTTGCTTCACATTTCCCCCTTTAACCGTCAGAATTGCCCCTCATTTGAACCAAATTCACAACGCAAAGGATAGGTGTCATGGTTATAGCGGTTGCCATACTCATTGTTGGGCTCATCGTGCTGGTATGGAGTGCCGATAGACTGGTCTTTGGCGCGGCTGCAATCGCGAAAAACTACGGCGTTTCGCCTTTAATCATCGGCATGACGATTCTCGCCATGGGATCGTCGGCACCGGAAATGATGGTATCTGCCAACGCAGCCCTCGCCGATAAAACCGATACCGCAGTGGGGAACGTTTTAGGCTCAAATATCGCCAACATAGCGCTTATTATTGGTTTTACCGCGCTGATCAAGCCGCTGTCGATTGGGTCGACCATTATTCGCCGTGAACTGCCACTGATGCTTGGGGTCACCGTCCTCGCGGGGGCCTTGCTTTGGAATAATCATCTAGGGTTTTTCGAAGGGGTGGGACTGATCACACTGTTTGTGATCTTTATTTTAATGATGATTAAAATTGGTAAAGATTCAGGTGATTCCGACCCAATATTGGCCGATCAGCAGTCTGACATTCCTAATGATGTTAGCAACCTGAAAGCGGCGATATGGATTATTATCGGCTTGCCTTTACTGTTGCTGTCATCGGATCAAGTGGTCGACTCCGCGGTTACCATCGCTCAGTATTTTGGCATGAGTGATCTGGTGATTGGCTTGACCATTATCGCCATTGGCACCAGCCTTCCTGAGCTTGCCGCTTCGATTGCCGGCGTCATGAAGGGTGAAGATGATTTGGCGGTGGGTAATATCATCGGCTCGAATGTGTTTAATATTCTCGCGGTCATGGCCATTCCTGGGTTACTCAACCCCTCAGCGATCAGCGAATATGCCATGAGTCGTGATTATTATATTATGCTGGTGCTGTCTATTATGTTGCTAGTGTTTGCGTTGGGCAAATCACGCAGTATTAATCGCATCGAAGGCGCCGTTTTCTTACTTTGTTATATCGGTTACCAAAGTTACCTATTTATTAACGCTGCCGCCTAAACGGACACAGTACAATGAGTGAATACAGTTTTGACTTTCGCCGCGCCGGGCTGGATGTCCTTAACATTGAGCAAGACGCGATTGCACAATTAAAAGCCGCCATTGATGATCGTTTTGAGGCGGCTTGCCAGCTGATGCTAAACGCCACCGGCAAAGTGGTGGTGATGGGAATGGGTAAGTCAGGCCATATTGGCAAAAAAATTGCCGCCACCCTCGCCAGCACTGGAACGCCTGCGTTTTTTGTCCATCCTGGCGAAGCAAGCCATGGTGATTTAGGTATGATCAACCAAGGCGATGTGGTGCTCGCGATCTCTAATTCCGGCGAGGCCGGTGAGATATTAACCTTGCTACCCGTGATTAAACGCTTGGGCATTCCGTTGGTCTGTATGACGGGCAATGCGCAATCTAGCATGGGGCAGTTAGCAAAAGTGAATCTCAACATTCATGTCCCGCAAGAAGCCTGCCCACTGGCATTAGCTCCTACCTCGAGCACCACTGCCACCTTAGTAATGGGCGATGCCCTTGCCATGGCCTTGATGCAAGCAAGGGGCTTTACCGCGAATGACTTTGCGCTTTCGCACCCGGGCGGTGCATTAGGACGCAAGCTGTTACTGCGCATTAGTGATTTGATGCATCAAGGCGCGCGTTTACCCGTGGTACCCGAAACAGCCACCGTGCGCGATGCTTTATTAGAAGTGTCTGAAAAGGGCTTGGGTATGACCGCTATCGTCGATGCTGATCAACAGCTGACCGGCATTTTTACCGACGGTGACTTACGCCGCTTGTTAGATATGCGAATTGATTTGCATACCACCACCATTGGCTCGGTGATGTCAAAAGGCCCGGTGACGATTGAGCCGGAGTTGCTCGCGGCAGAAGGACTTAAACTCATGGAAGAGCGAAAAATTAACGGGCTGTTGGTTGCCAAAGACGGCCAGCTGCTTGGCGCCCTTAACATGCATGACCTTTTAAAAGCCGGAGTGATCTAATGGCTTCTACCGTAATTGAAACGCTGTACGGCCCTATCGCCGCCGACGTATTCCAGCGTGCCGCTGCCATTCAATTACTCATCTGTGATATTGATGGGGTTTTTTCTGATGGTCGCGTCTATATGGGCAATCAAGGCGAAGAGCTCAAAGCATTCCATACCCGCGACGGCTACGGCATAAAATCATTGATGAACGCCGGGATTGAAGTTGCTGTCATTACAGGCCGCCAATCTCAGATCGTTGAGAACCGAATGCGCGCACTGGGTGTCAAACATGTGTATCAAGGCCAAAGCGACAAGTTAGCCGCGTACCAAGATTTGTGTTCGCACTGTGATGTACTTCCCGCACACACAGCTTATATTGGTGACGATTTGATTGACTGGCCAGTGATGGAAAAAGTGGGGCTGTCTTGTTGCGTCGCAGATGGCCACCCACTGCTAAAATCGCGTGCTGATCATGTCACCCACATTGGTGGTGGGTTTGGCGCGGTGAGAGAGGTCTGTGATTTGCTGCTAGAAGCCCGTGGCGAGCTCGATCAACACAAAGGTTTGAGTGTATGACTCGGCGGCTAGGCCTGCTTCTGCTGATCGTGCTTTGTGCACTCAGCGGCTATTACCTATTGGCCCAGCACCGTTGGCAAAAGGTGCAACAGGTCACCCCTGATGCAGAAAAGCCTTTGTTTACCGGCGAAGACATTGAAACGGTGCAGTATACTGCTGACGGTGTGCGTAGTTATACCGTTGAAGCCAAGCATCTTGAGCACTACGCCAAAATCGATGAGACCCATTTTAATGAGCCTGTACTTTGGACCTATCAAGACGGCCAAGATGAAGAGTGGCGTGTGAGCGCAAACTACGCCGTTTTATCGGACGAGCACCTGCTCACTATGACGGGCAATGTCCGTATTTTTAATTTACTGCCGAATGCACAAATTGATTCGGTAACCACCGACTCTGTGACCTTAAACCTCACAACACGAGATTTTTGGTCCGATAGTCCTACCACCATCACGGGCACCCGTTTTCAAACCACAGGAAAACGCGTGAAGGGCAACTTCGGTAGCCACCAGATGGAATTGTTAGATGATGTTAAAGGCCGATATGAAACGACCCCTCGTTAAAGCACTAGCAGGTGCGATGTTGCTATTTTCGCACTACTCACTAGCGCTGAGTAGCGACACCGAGCAACCTATTCACATTCAATCTGAAAGTCAGCATTTGGACATGGCCACCAATACGGTGACCTTCACACAAGATGTCGTGCTCACCCAAGGCAGTATTAAAATCTTGGCCGATAAACTGATCGTTATCCGCCCGGAGGGGAAAGATGGCAGTGAAACCATCGAAGCCTATGGTAAACCGGCAACCTTTGAGCAAACCATGGATGACGGCAAACAAATTCATGGCGAAGCGAATAAACTGCGTTATGAAGTCGGTAATGAATATCTCAAAATGTCGACCAATGCGATGCTCGAGCAAAGTGGCAACCAGGTAGAGGGCAATGTGATCACCTACGAAATCGACAAACAACAATTGGTTGCCGAGAGTGATAGCAGCAAACGGGTCACCACGATTTTACAGCCGACAAGTAAAAAAAATTCATCCAATAACGATTCATCTGAGTCAGACGCGGAATAAGAGGCCACATGGCAACACTGACAGCGGCCAACTTGGCAAAAAGTTATAAAGGGCGAAAGGTCGTCGCCGATGTAAGCTTGGAAGTGAAATCCGGTGAAATCGTCGGTCTGCTTGGCCCGAATGGTGCGGGAAAAACCACCTCATTTTATATGATTGTGGGCTTAGTGGCCCGTGATGAGGGGGCGATTTATATCGATGATAAAGACATCAGCATTCAACCCATGCACAATCGCTCTCGCTTGGGGATCGGTTACTTACCGCAAGAAGCGTCGATATTTCGTAAACTCAGCGTCTACGATAATCTCATGGCGGTGCTACAAACGCGTAAATCCTTGACTAAAGAAGAACGTCAGGACAAAGCCGAAGACTTGTTGGACGAGTTTAATATCCAACATATTCGTGACAGCTTAGGCATGGCGCTTTCTGGGGGCGAACGCCGACGGGTTGAAATTGCGCGCGCCCTCGCCGCGAACCCTAAATTTATTTTGCTTGATGAGCCCTTCGCTGGGGTTGATCCGATTTCGGTTATCGATATAAAAAAATCATTGAACACTTACGTGACCGTGGTCTCGGTGTGCTCATCACTGATCACAATGTACGCGAGACGCTCAGTGTCTGTGAGCACGCTTACATTGTCAGCCAAGGTCACTTGATTGCACACGGCACGCCTGATGAGGTGCTCAATGATGATCACGTTAAACGGGTTTACTTGGGCGATCAGTTCAAATTGTAGGATCGGCTCACGCTAAAAAATGCCAATCAAGGCTATAGTTAAATAAAGCGCTTGCTCTGTCGACCAGAGCAAGCGTTTTTAACCTCTTTGGTCGTTGAAAAAGGAAAGGTGTAAAGCCTCTATGAAACCCACGCTTCAGCTTAAGCTTGGACAACAACTCGCAATGACACCACAACTGCAACAGGCGATTCGTCTGTTGCAGCTGTCGACGTTGGATTTGCAACAAGAGATCCAAGAAGCGTTGGAATCCAACCCTCTATTGGAACATGACGAAGGCCAAGAGCAAGACACGGATCAAAGTGATAGTCAGCACGATCAGCATGCGGCCTCACAAGAAACGGCAACCGCCAGTGCCGATACCATGGAAACATCCGATGCGTTCGAAAAAAACGAAATGCCGGATGATCTCCCAGTTGATACGACATGGGACCACTTATACTCTGCTGGCACCGGCAATACCGGTGTGGGTGGATATGATGATCAGCCCGTTTATCAAGGGGAAACCACGCAGACGCTATATGACTATTTAAAATGGCAGCTTGAGCTCACGCCATTTTCCGAAAACGATCACGTGATTGCCATGGCTATCATTGATGCGGTGGATGACCAAGGCTATCTCTCAGTCAGTACCGAGGATATTTTAGATAGCCTCGGCAGTGATGATATTGAACTGGATGAAGTTGAAGCGGTGCTTAAACGTGTCCAGCACTTTGATCCTCTGGGGATTGCGGCGCGTTCACTGCAAGAATGTTTAATGCTGCAACTGGCCACCTATGATGACAATACGCCCTGGTTGGCAGACGCGCGCAAGGTCTTGACCGAGCATATGGACTTACTTGCCAATCGCGATTATCGCCAACTCATGCGAGAAACCCGTCTAAAAGAGCCGGAGCTTAAAGCGGTGATGCAGCTCATCCACAGTTTAGAGCCTCGCCCGGGTAACTTAATTGTCACCAACGAAGCTGAGTACGTGGTCCCTGATGTATCCGTGTTTAAACACCAAGGACAATGGGTGGTACAAATCAACCCAGACAGTGTGCCCAAACTGAAAGTGAACGAACAATATGCCGCCTACGGACGCAATGGCTGCAGTGCATCTGATGGCCAATTCATTCGTTCACACTTACAAGAAGCAAAATGGCTGATTAAGAGCTTGGAAAGCCGCAATGACACCTTACTTAAGGTGACGCGCTGTATCGTTGAGCACCAACATGACTTTTTTGAATACGGCGAGGAGGCCATGAAGCCCATGGTCTTGAATGATATTGCCCTTGATGTGGATATGCACGAGTCGACCATTTCCCGTGTCACCACACAAAAGTATATGCATACGCCTCGCGGTATTTTCGAGCTGAAATACTTTTTCTCCAGCCATGTGAGCACCGACAATGGCGGTGAATGCTCATCGACGGCGATTCGCGCCTTCATAAAAAAATTGGTCGCTGACGAGCCGGCAAACAAGCCACTCAGTGATAGCAAGATTGCCGCATTGCTGGCCGAGCAAGGCATTAAAGTTGCAAGACGGACCATTGCCAAATACCGAGAGTCACTTGGCATTGCGCCGTCAAACCAGCGCAAGCGTCTATTGTAGACGCCTCAACAGAAGGAAAATGTGTATGCAAATCAACCTGACTGGACAGTCTGTCGACATCACGCCACCATTGCGCGAGTATGTGGAAACCAAATTTGCTAAACTCGAGCGCTTTTTCGAGCACATTAACAATGTCCATGTTGTACTGAATGTTCAAAAGCTTGACCAAATCGCAGAGGCAACGCTCCATGTAAATAACGGCGAGCTCCATGCGAAAGCACAGTCGCAAGACATGTATGCGGCCATTGACGGGTTGACCGATAAACTGGTTAAACAACTGAGTAAACACAAAGAAAAGCTCAAACAGCATTAGGCTATGGAACTTAAAGATGTACTTTCAGTGGACTGCACGCGTAGTGCTGTCCACTGCTCCAGCAAAAAACGCGCCCTGGAAATTATTAGTCAGGTTGCTGCGGATAAACTGGGCACTAACGCGCAAAAATTGTTTGAATGCATGCTAAGCCGTGAAAAACTCGGCACCACAGGCATTGGCGCGGGGATTGCTATCCCACATGGGCGAACACTTGAGAGCCAACAGGCTATCGGGGTGTTGTTGCAATGTGCGGAACCTATCGAGTTTGATGCAGTTGATAAACGTCCGGTGGATTTGCTATTCGCGTTACTGGTACCCGATGAGCAATGTAAGGTGCACTTACAAACCCTTTCGAGCATTGCGGAGAAGCTGAACGATAAACAGCTATGTCGTCAACTTCGCAGTGCTGACTCAGACCAAGAGCTCTACAACATTATTACGCAATAAGCCATCAGGCTAACGGGGAACATTATGATGCTAAAAATTGTCAGTGGCCGCTCTGGCTCAGGCAAGTCAGTGGCGCTAAGGGTACTCGAGGATCTTGGCTACTATTGCGTCGACAATTTACCCGTTAACTTACTGCGTGACTTTGTCGTGTCACAAGATGACGCCGACGCCAAAATCGCGGTGAGTTTAGATATCCGTAACCTTCCGAATGCGAAAGAGCCGATCGCGGATACCTTAGAGGCATTACGACAAGTCTGCGATGTGACACTTTATTATTTGGATGCGGATGACAAGGATCTGATCAAACGATTCAGTGAAACACGGCGTTTGCATCCGTTATCGCGACATAATTTGTCACTTGAGCAAGCGATCCAAGCTGAAAAGCAACAGATGGCACCGATAAAAGCTCATGCCGATCGCGTTATCAACACATCCGGGCTCTCTATCCACGATTTGAGTGAATCTGTGCGTGCCTTGGTGCTTGGCCGCACCAGCAGCGATCTTGTCATGGTGTTTGAATCGTTCGGCTTCAAGCATGGCTTGCCCGCCGATGCCGATTATGTGTTTGATGTTCGCTTTTTACCCAACCCGCATTGGGAGCCCACGTTGCGCCCCCATACTGGCTTAGAAAAACCCGTCCGCATGTTTCTTGCCGCTCAGCCAGATGTCGCAATGGTGATCGCGCAAATTAAGGGCTTTTTAGAGTCTTGGCTCCCGGCGCTTAAAAATAACAACCGCAGTTATGTGACCGTAGCAATCGGCTGTACCGGTGGTAAACATCGCTCTGTCTATGTTGCCCAGTATTTATCTGATTATTTTTATGAGTTAGGCGAACAGGTGCAAATCCGTCATCGCACGTTGGAGCAACAAGGATGACCGCCTTGTCAGCACAGGTCTGTGTCCGTAATCGCCTTGGCCTCCATGCCCGCGCCGCGATAAAGCTAGTTGAGTTAGTGCAAGACTATGATGCGCAAGTCACCCTACAAACCGACACTAAGTCCGCTAATGCAGACAGTGTGATGGCGATGCTGATGCTCGAATCAGCACAAGGCGAAACGATCACAGTGTCGGCCGATGGCCCCCAGTCAGCGTTAGCCCTAGATGCAGTCAAAGCGTTATTTGATGCGGGATTTGACGAAGACACGGTCACCTCTCACGCCACGACGTAAGCCTGTGCGTTCATTGCCCACAATTCCCGCCTTCAACCGATTTGTCATGAGACAGACACCCCTGATTGGGTTAGAATTTTAGTCATTGCATTTGGGGGAGTGACCGATGGCAGAGTCAACAGAACAAGAACAAAGTAACCAAACCCACCAACGTCTCCAAGAAGTCACTCAACTCCTTGAGCAAGGGATGTTCGTACGCGTACGTCGCATGCTTGAGGACATGGAGCCGGAAGATACCGCCCACCTGCTAGAAGCATCGCCGCCAAAAGGGCGTCTTGTTCTGTGGCAATTAACCGATCCAGAGGATCAGGGGGAAATCCTTGATGAGCTCTCGGAGGACGTTAAAGACGGTATCATGGTGCGGATGGCGCCCGATCAGCTTGCGGCAGCCACCGAGGGCATGGAGACCGATGATGTCGCCTACTTGCTGCGTAGCTTGCCTCAGGACGTTTCTCAAGATGTGCTAGCGCAAATGGATTCCCAAGATAGGACGCGGGTGCAACAAGCCCTTTCCTATCCTGAGGAGTCTGCAGGCGGGATCATGAACACCGACGTCGTCACTATTCGTGATGATGTCACCGTGGACGTGGTCTTACGCTATTTGCGCATGCGCGGTGAGTTACCCGATACCACCGATACCTTGTACGTGATTGATCCCAATGGCCGATTAATCGGTAATTTGCCTATCAGTGCCCTCTTGGTGAATCAGCCGGATGTCGCCATTGCTGACATCATGGAGGATCCTGATGAAGCGATCAGCGTCACCATGGATGATGGCGATGTCGCCCATTTGTTTGAGCGTCGTAACTGGGTTTCCGCCCCTGTTGTCGACGAGCGTAATCACCTCGTCGGTCGGATTACCATTGATGATGTCGTCGATATTATTCGTGAAGATGCCGAGCATTCGATGATGAGTATGGCAGGCTTGGATGACGAGGAAGACACCTTTGCACCGGCTTTTAAAAGTGCACGTCGTCGTAGCATTTGGCTTGGGATCAATGTGCTCGCCGCCCTAACCGCGGCGTCCGTCTCTAATATGTTTGAAGGCACCCTGGATAAAATGGCGGCAATCGCCGTTTTAATGACCATCGTCCCTTCTATGGGTGGTGTAGCGGGTAACCAAACGGTCGCACTGGTGATCCGAGGGCTTGCCGTCGGCCATATCGGTGATTCCAACACCCGCTGGTTACTGGCCAAAGAAGCCACCGTGGGGTTGATGAACGGGCTGATTTGGTCCGCTATTATTGGTGGCATTGTGGTGGTTTGGAAAGGCAGTATTGAGTTAGGGTTAATTATTTCCGGTGCAATGCTGGTCAACCTATTTATCGCGGGCATTGCTGGGGTCGCAATACCGACATTGCTGAAAAAATACAATATCGATCCGGCGTTAGCGGGCGGCATGGCGCTCACCACCATCACCGATGTGGTCGGCTTGCTTGCCTTTTTAGGCTTGGCGACGCTGTTTATTACTTAACGCAGATAAGGTTAATCGGCCACGATGTGTGGGGTTGGTCCACGAGAAAAATCACGACAATAAACCCAAAAAAAGGCGAGCCACTGGCTCGCCTTTTTGTTATTACACTAAACCGCTGCTGTGCTAAACAGCTGTTACGCTTAACCGCTGTCCGCTAAACAGGTATCACTTTATTCGTCCAAGAAGCTGCGCAGTGTTTCTGAGCGGCTTGGATGACGAAGTTTACGTAGCGCTTTCGCCTCAATCTGACGAATACGCTCACGAGTCACATCAAACTGTTTACCCACTTCTTCCAGCGTATGGTCAGTATTCATTTCAATACCAAAGCGCATACGCAGTACTTTCGCTTCGCGTGGCGTAAGACCGGCTAAGACATCATTGGTTGCCATCTTAAGGTTGTTCGACGTCGCCGAATCCATAGGCAGTTCCAACGTGGTGTCTTCGATAAAATCACCTAAGTGTGAATCTTCATCATCACCAATCGGTGTTTCCATCGAGATCGGCTCTTTGGCAATTTTCAGCACTTTGCGGATTTTATCTTCTGGCATCAGCATCCGCTCTGCCAATTCTTCCGGTAACGGCTCGCGGCCCATTTCCTGCAGCATTTGGCGCGAAATACGGTTGAGCTTGTTGATGGTCTCAATCATATGCACCGGAATACGAATGGTCCGTGCTTGGTCTGCAATCGAGCGTGTGATCGCCTGACGAATCCACCAAGTAGCATAGGTTGAGAATTTATAACCACGGCGGTATTCGAACTTATCCACCGCTTTCATCAAGCCAATGTTACCTTCTTGAATCAGATCCAAGAATTGTAAGCCACGGTTGGTGTATTTTTTCGCAATCGAAATCACCAAACGCAAGTTCGCCTCAACCATTTCTTTCTTGGCACGGCGTGCTTTCGCTTCACCAATGGACATGCGACGGCTAATATCTTTGATACGCTCGACCGACAGGCCAGTTTCGTCTTCGATAATTTTTAGCTTCTGCACACAACGGCGTAGATCTTCTTCGTAACGTGCGACACGCTCTGCGTAAGGCTTGCCTGAATTAAGTGCTTGGTCAATCCATGCATCTGACGACTCGTTACCGCCAAACAGTTGCACAAAGGTTTTCTTCGGCATTTTCGCCTGATCGACACAAAGACGCATCACCAAACGCTCTTGGGTGCGAACCTTGTCCATGGTCTGACGCATGTCTTTTACCAAACGATCAAACTGTTTGGGGATCAGACGGAACTGTTTAAATGTCTCAGACAATTCTTCGATCGATGATTTAGTGCGGTCGTCATAACGCCCGTACTTCTGAATCGCGGTTTCCATTGCCGAATAAGTACGACGCAATTCGCTGAACTTTTCACGTGCGAGCTCAGGATCGATACCGACATCTTCCTCACTCTCATCGTCTTCGTCGCTATCGTCTTTGTCGTCGTCTTCATCTTCGTCATCCAGCTCTTTTTCACTGAGTTCGGAGCCGATATGGGTCGCGGTCGGGGCGACATTGTCCTGTTCGGGATCGATAAATCCCGAAATGATGTCGGTTAAGCGAAGCTCTTCGGCTTCAACTTTGTCGAATTGATCAAGCAGTGAAGCAATCGAGGCCGGATATTCCGCCACCGAACACTGCACCTGATTGATGCCATCTTCGATACGCTTGGCAATATCGATCTCGCCCTCACGGGTCAACAGCTCGACTGTCCCCATTTCACGCATGTACATGCGAACGGGATCCGTGGTGCGACCAATCTCGCTCTCCACACTCGATAGAGCTGCCGCCGCGGCTTCTGCTGCATCTTCGTCGGCCACGGTTTCTGACATCATTAACTCATCGGCATCTGGCGCGGCTTCCACCACTTGAATGCCCATGTCATTAATCATCTGAATGATGTCTTCTATTTGGTCGGAATCGACAATGTCTTCCGGGAGGTGGTCATTAACTTCGGCATAGGTCAGATAGCCTTGCTCCTTGCCTTTTGCGACAAGCAACTTTAGCTGTGACTGCGGATTTTGATCCATAGACGATATCCAACTTCGGGTCTGAGTGAAGAATTTAGTATGCGGAAACGCAAACCGCCAATTTTAACAAATGTCACCTTTGCTGGCTACTTTCTAAACGGACTGGCTCTGTATAAGAAGCATCAGTTCCCGCTTCTCTTCGACTGATAAGCCGACGGTATTTGACTTCGCTTGCAACTTGGCTATTTGTTGTTCGACACACTGGGCGAGTATTCTATCCAGTGAATCGCAAAAAAGTTCTGACGCATTTTCATCGTCAACATGTAGGTCCCAGCCAGCCAAACGGGCTAACAAGGCTTCTTGTTTGGTTCCCCGCCAGTGCTCTAGCAACTGGCCGGTAGTGATATGGGGGCGCTGTCGACAGATCTCAAGGATCGGGTTTAACAACGCTAACCCGGGTAAATCAATGGTGTCTGCCGAGGGTAACGGCGGCACTTCTTGACCAAGCATGGGGTACTGCACCAATAAGGCAATCACCTCACGCATGGGTGTACGCTTAATGTCAGGCTGACCATGGACCTTAACAGGTTGTCCTTGCCGGCTGATTAGCGTATCCAACTGGTGATCATCCATAATACCGAGCTTTTGCCCTAACGTATTACGTAAATAAAGACGCAACGTATCACCCGGCACTTTCTCAATCAGTGGCACGGCTAAGTTAGCTAGCTTGGCTTTGCCCTCTCGGCTACTGGTATCCACCTGCTTGAGCAAGGTATTAAACATAAAGGTCGATAAGCTTTGCGCCTCGCTTAAGCGCTGCTCAAAACCTTCTTTCCCTTCTTGGCGGATCATGGAGTCAGGATCATCGCCATCGGGCAAAAACATAAACTTCAGCTGCCGACCATCATGAATATAAGGCAGGGCTTGCTCCATCGCACGCCATGCCGCATCACGACCGGCACGATCACCATCGTAGCAACACAGTATAGTACTGGTTTGCCGGAACAGGGTTTGAATATGTTCACCTGTGGTAGAGGTCCCCAATGAGGCAACCGCATAGTCAACGCCAAATTGCGCCAACGCCACCACATCCATGTAGCCTTCAACCACCAAAATACGTTCGGGGTGGCGGTAAGACTGCATCACCTCATACAAACCATACAACTCACGACCTTTATGAAAGATCGGGGTTTCAGGTGAGTTAAGGTATTTAGGCGTGCCATCTCCCAATACCCGGCCACCAAAACCAATCACACGACCACGTCGATCGCGAATCGGGAACATAATGCGGCCACGAAAACGGTCATAAGTATGGCCATTGTCATTTTCAATCAGCATCCCTGCCGTTAACAGTTGCTGCTGATCGGCTTGGCTGCGCCCAAAACGTCGCTTAATCGTATCCCATTGGTCAGGAACGAACCCGACACCAAACTGTTTTACCACTTCTCCGGATAATCCGCGCTGTTTGAGATAATCGATGGCCACTTGCCCAGCATCGGTGCGTAATTCACCGCTGTAGGTACGCGCAATGGCTTCCATCATCTCGTAGATTTGGCGCTTATCATCACTTGGCATGCTGGGCCGTGCGGAACCACCCGACGATTGCTCGCGAGGTACCTCTAAACCCAGACCACTGGCTAGCTCTTCGATCGCTTCCGGAAATTCGAGCCGTTCGAATTCCATCATAAAGTCAATCGCATTACCGTGCACACCACATCCGAAGCAGTGATAAAACTGCTTATCCTGGCTCACACTGAATGAGGGGGTTTTCTCGTTATGGAACGGGCAACAGGCACTATAGTTTTTGCCTTTTTTCTTGAGCTTGACCCGTGCATCTATGATCTCAACGATGTCGAGACGTGAAAGCAAGTCATCAATGAATGCGCGCGGGATTCTGCCTGCCATAACCTGAAATTTATAAGGAGAGAAGCAAACAAGCCGCGCCGTCCATAATGGAAAGCACGGCTTGTTATAAAGTGAGGAATATCTAGCCTAGGTGCGCTTTAACACGCTGGCTTACTTTCCCCATATCAGCACGGCCCTGCACTTGGGGTTTTAATACCCCCATGACGTTGCCCATGTCTTGCATTGACGAAGCACCCGTTGTTTCAACGGCTGCTTTCACCAATGCGTCGACGTCGTCATCGCTCAGAGGCTGGGGTAGAAATTCTTCTATCACCGCGATCTCAGCAAGCTCTACATCGGCAAGGTCGTCACGACCGGCTGCTTGGTACTGGGCTACGGAATCACGGCGCTGCTTTACATTTTTGGTCAACACAGCCAGGATTTCATCATCGCTTAGCGACTGACGTGTATCCACTTCTTGCTGCTTGATTGCTGCCATTACCAGACGAAGCGTACCGAGGCGCGCTTTGTCTTTTTGTTTCATCGCCGTTTTTTGCGCGTCTTTTAGACGTTCAAGCAATTCCATAGCATTTTCCTGAATCTATCGTTATTAGTACATACGTACGCGGCGTTGGTTTTCGCGTGCCAACTTTTTCAGGTGACGCTTTTGAGCAGCGGCTTTAGCGCGTTTGCGAACGGTAGTTGGCTTTTCATAGTTCTCACGACGGCGAACTTCAGAAAGAATACCTGCTTTTTCACAAGAGCGCTTAAAGCGACGCAGTGCTACGTCAAATGGTTCGTTTTCACGTACTTTAACTACTGGCATGTGCCTTTCACCTCGGGGGTTGTCAGTTACTGCTGGCGAACAATTGGCCAGCCTTGATTAAAAATGGTGCGAAATTCTAATCCGAAGAAGGGGTGAATGTAAAGCGCATCTAGCGAATTACTTCTAAGCCATGTAAGATTGCGCGCACGGTCAGTCTATTCTGACCCTCTCTTCTCCGCTTCGATCATCACATTATATCATGTGGGCAATGATCTTAAATACACAATCTATCGGCTGTTAACCTGAGGTTATGATGCGCATTTTAGGCATAGAGACATCTTGTGACGAAACCGGCGTTGCGATCTACGACGATCAGGCAGGGCTTTTGTCACACCAACTTTACAGTCAGGTAAAACTGCATGCCGATTATGGCGGCGTTGTTCCCGAGCTGGCCTCACGCGATCATGTCAAAAAGACCTTGCCCTTAATTAAAGCGGCCATGGCGCAAGCGAACCTTACGCCCGACCAACTCGATGGCATCGCCTATACTGCCGGCCCAGGTTTAGTCGGTGCGTTACTGGTTGGATCCACCATTGGCCGCAGTCTTGCGTATGCATGGCAAGTGCCCGCCGTGGGTGTTCACCATATGGAAGGTCATTTACTCGCGCCCATGCTTGAAGACAATCCGCCCGCTTTTCCTTTTGTCGCCTTGCTGGTGTCAGGCGGCCACACCTTATTGGTAGAGGTGAAAGGCATTGGCCAATACCGTATTTTAGGTGAATCGATTGATGATGCTGCCGGTGAGGCGTTTGATAAAACCGCGAAACTGATGAATCTCGATTACCCGGGTGGCCCATTACTGTCTAAACTCGCCGAAAAAGGCACCCATGGCCGCTTTACCTTTCCGCGCCCGATGACTGACCGCCCAGGGTTAGATTTCAGCTTTTCCGGCCTCAAGACCTTCGCGGCCAACACCATTGCCGCCAACGACACCGATGATCAAACACGAGCAGACATTGCCTATGCATTCCAAGATGCAGTCGTCGATACGCTGGCGATTAAGTGTAAACGCGCCTTAGACCAATGTGGCCTGAATCGTTTGGTGGTTGCTGGTGGAGTCAGTGCTAATCGTTATCTACGTGAAAAGCTCGATGTGCTGACCAAAAAACGTGGCGGCGATGTATTCTATCCTCGCCCTGAATTTTGCACCGATAATGGCGCGATGATCGCCTACGCGGGCATGCAACGACTTAAAAACGGTGAGCATATGGGACTCGGAGTTAAAGCTCAGCCTCGTTGGCCACTAGACACACTCGCGGCTGTTGATAGTGAACAGACAGACTCATGACATGACGCGATAACCCGTGGCGTATCAATACGTCGCACCCTAATAAGTCGCACCATCGCGAAAATAGTGCAATCATCCCCAAAAGGCAGCCATCGGCTGTCTTTTTTGATTTAGGCACGGTGGTATCTCGCTCGGTGCATCGCGCTCGGTGCATCGCGCTCGGTGTATCGCGCTCTATCGCTCTCGCCGCCACCAACGAAGTAAAACAGGCTTTTCTTCTCCATCCAATAACCGTCGGATATTGTCGTAATGGCGAAATAAAATCAGGCAAGAAAGCATGGCTACGGGCATGGTAAATTGCGGCTTAATCCACCAGGTAAACAGCGGGGCGACAATCGCGGTGACGATCGCGCTTAATGACGAATAGCCGGTTAAGACCAAGACTAGCCCCCAGGTGGCGACCAGCAATCCAGTGAGACTTAACCCGATCGGTGCCATTGCGCCGAGCGCGGTAGCAACCCCTTTCCCGCCTCGAAAATGAAAAAACACCGGATAAATATGACCAAGGCATGCAGCAATCGCGATTAGCCCCAATAAAAAAGGATTGATCCCGATTAAGTAACTAAGCCACACCGGGATCGTGCCTTTGAGCATGTCGCATAACAGCACCAGTGCCGCCGCAAACCGTCCACCGAGCCGATAAACATTGGTCGCGCCTGGATTTTTAGACCCCTGATCTCTGGGATCGGGTAAGCCAAAGGCACGACAAACCAGGACGGCACTAGAAACAGAGCCGAGTAAGTAGGCAGTGATGATGATGGCAATGGCCAGTGCAGTCATGTGAAATCCCTAGAGTTTGTGCCGCATTCGTTGCTATAGTGCGCCCACGTTCATCGATAAACCTATCATGGATCGGAACGTATCACGTATCCATCTGTCAATGGACACATCCAATGATACGAACTTTCTTACCACAGTGGTATCCGACCTGTCACGGAGTGTGAAAAAACATGGATTCCGTATTCATAGAACAACTCGACGTGTACACCACTATCGGTGTTTACGATTGGGAACAAACCATCCAGCAAAAGTTGGTGTTCGATATTGAAATGGCGCACGACAATCGCCCTGCGGCCCAACAGGATGACGTCACCCTTGCGCTTGATTATGCTAGCGTCAGTGACGCCGTTATTGCCCACGTTCAAGCCAGCCGCTGCGCACTCATCGAGCGCGTCGCCGAAGAGGTTGCGAGCCTGATCCAATCTCAATTTGGCGTGCCTTGGGTGAAAATCCGCGTCGCCAAACCCGGCGCTGTGGCGCCCGCACAGTCTGTAGGCGTTGTTATAGAGCGAGGCACACGGTGACACAAGCATTAGTCAGTATCGGCTCGAACATTGAGCGCGATTTTCATATTGAAGCGGCCGTTCACGCTCTGCGTCAACTCGATCCACAGTGTCGGTTTTCTCGCATTTTTGAAGCCGAGCCGGTCGGGTTTGAAGGCCCTAACTTTTATAATCTCATTGCCGAACTTCATACCACCCAGCCATTAGAGACCTTTTGGCAGGCCATCCGCGATATCGAACGGCAGCATGGCCGTCAGCGTGATGACATTAAGTATCGCGATCGTACCTTGGATATCGACTTACTCACCTTTGGTGATCACTGTCAACCCAGTGGCCCTACCTTACCCCGCAACGATATCTATAAATTTGCTTTTACCCTTTGGCCGCTCGCCGAACTGTGTCCAACACAAGCGGTGCCGGGAGATGGTCGTACCTTCGCTCAACTTTGGCAGGCATTTGACCAGCACCAACCACTATGGCCTATTGATACGCCGGCCTATTTGAAGGATCAATCATCATCATGAGCCTATTCGAAGCCTTCTTTTTAGCCTTGATTCAGGGACTGACTGAGTTTCTTCCCATTTCCAGCTCCGCGCACCTGATCCTTCCTTCCCAGTTATTTGGTTGGGCCGATCAAGGGTTAGCGTTTGATGTGGCCGTGCATGTGGGCACGTTGGCGGCAGTCATCGGCTATTTTCGCCGTGAAGTCCGGAATTTACTCGGCGCGTTTTTCGCATCCTTAGCAGGAAAACACAGCCGCGATAGTCAATTAGCTTGGATGATCGTCTTAGCGACTATCCCAGCTTGTCTTGCCGGGCTGTTCCTAAAAGACTTGATAGAATTGTACTTACGCTCGGTATGGGTGATCGCAGCCACTACCTTGGTATTTGGCGCCCTATTGTGGTGGGCCGATCGTCACGCGCGGCTTGCCAATGACGAATACCAAACCACCCAGTCGCGGGCATGGTTGATTGGTATCGCACAAGCGCTGGCATTAATCCCAGGGACATCTCGCTCTGGCGCGACCATCACCGCCGCCTTAATGCTGGGCTACACACGCGAAGCCGCAGCACGATTCTCGTTTTTGATGTCGATTCCGATCATCACTCTGGCGGGTTCCTACCTTGGTTTGCAACTGGCAACGAGTCCTGAGCCGGTTGCGTTAGAGCCAATCGGTGTGGGCGTGTTGGTTTCGTTTGTCAGTGCATATGCCTGTATCCACGCGTTTTTGAAATTGGTCACGCGCGTGGGAATGCTTCCTTTTGTTATCTATCGTCTGGTACTCGGCGCGGTCTTAATCGCTTTTATCGCCGGATAAAACAGGCACCGCTGAGTAAAATAGGCGGCACTGCTGAGTAAAAAAAACCAAGCACGAGAGCGCTCGTGCTTGGTTTATTTTTTGCCTCGGCTTTTTTACCTCGTCCTAATTGCAGCGCTACGTCCTGATTGCAGAGGGTCGTGGTCGAGTGGCAAAAACACCTTACTCGCCAGCCACCTTCATTGAATCAATAATGATCGACCCGGTTTGAATCTGACTACGGGTTTCAATGTCAGTGCCGATGGCGACGATATTGGCAAACATGTCATTCAAGTTACCAGCAATGGTGATCCCACTGACTGGGTACTGTATTTCGCCCTTTTCCACCCAAAAACCAGCGGCACCGCGTGAGTAATCGCCGGTGACTGGGTTAACACCTTGCCCCATCAGTTCGGTAACCAGCAATCCGGTTCCTAATGTTTTAAGCATGGTATCCGTATCTTGGCCCGTGTGGCTCACGTACCAGTTATGAATCCCGCCGGCATGACCTGTGGGTGCCATATCTAGCTTACGGGCGGCATAACTGGTCGCTAGGTAGGTTTTCAAGATCCCTTGCTCAATAATGCGTCTGTCTTGTGTGATCACCCCTTCGCTATCAAATGGCGCACTGGCGGCCCCTTTACGCACATGGGGCAATTCATTAATAGTGAGCCAATGCGGAAATATCTGCTCGTCCTTTTTGTCTAATAAGAACGAGGATTTGCGGTACAGTGCCGATCCGCTAATCGCCATGACCAAATGACCAAACAACCCCGTTGCGACACTACGATCGAACATCACGGGCACTTGGCATGTCGAGACACTGCGCGGGTTCAAACGGGCAACCGCATGCTTGGCCGCTTCAACCCCGACAAATGCAGGGGTCCATAAATCGGCTTTGTCACGCGCCACTGTGTAGCTCATGTCACGCTCCATGCCGCCCTCGCTTTGCGCAATCACCGAGCAGCTTAGCGCCTGTTGACTTGACGGATAGCTCCCGAGCATACCGTGGCTATTGCCATATACTCGGATCCCATAGTGACTGTCATAGCTGGCACCATCACTGAACTTGATCCGGCTGTCATGATTCAGGGCTGCTTGCTCAGCTTCAATCGCCAATGCAGCGGCGGTATCCGGTTCGGGCTCATCCGGATAAAACAAGTCCAAATCCGGGTAGTCGAACGCCATCAAGTCTTTCGGCGCCGGACCACCAAAGGGATCGGGCGAGGTATAGCTCGCGATTTCTAACGCGGCTTCGACCGTTTTAGCTATCGCTTTTTCAGATAAATCGGTGGTGGAGGCGCTGCCTTTACGCTGATCGCGATACACGGTGATGCCGAGCGCACCATCTTGATTAAATTCAACGTTTTCGACTTCGCCCATTCGCGAGCTTACACTGATGCCGGTACTTTTGGTGATAGCGACTTCGGCTTGATCACTTCGCACCGACGCCATATCTAGCGCACGACTTACCGCTTGGCGAAGCTGCTGCTCTTGTTCAGCGACCTGTTGTTTCACACTCATAGTTGACCTTTTTGATTCGCATTCGAGTTCGACATCGTGAGCTCAGCGAGGCTATGATAAAAAAGCCCGCGTTTGGGCGCGTTTCTTGTTAACATACGTGTCATTGCACATTCTCACTGAGGTTGAACATGGGCCGTAAAAATAAACCCGCTCCCTGGGAGGAAGAGGAAGAAATCATCTGGGTCAGCAAGTCCGAGATGAAGCGCGATATGCTTGCTTTACAATCGCTCGGCGAAGCGCTGGTTAAACTCAAACCCGCGGTATTAGAAAAATTCCCGCTTGATGACAACTTGCTCTCTGCGATTCTCGACGCACAACGTTTAAAAAACGAAGCCCGTCGACGCCAGCTCCAGTACGTGGGCAAATTGATGCGATCGCGCGATCCTGAACCGATACAAGCGGCGCTCGATAAGTTGCAGAACAAACATGCTCAACATAGCATGGCGCTACAAAAAATTGAGCAGCTACGCGATCGTATTATCGATCAGGGCGATAGTGCGATTAGTGATGCGCTCTTACAGTATCCTGATGCTGACCGTCAGCGTTTACGCCAGTTGGCACGTCAGGCTCAAAAAGAGCAACAGCAAAATAAGCCGCCCAAGGCCTATCGCGAGATCTTCCAATATCTCAAAGGCTTTTACGACCAAAGCCTATAAACAATACGCCAGTGCCTCGCACTGGCGTAGATTGGTTAAGATTCGGTGCCACCGACAGTCATCGCATCTAATTTCAATGTCGGTTGCCCAACACCAACAGGCACGCTTTGCCCGGCTTTCCCGCAAACCCCAACGCCAGGATCAATCGCCAGATCATTGCCCACCATCGATACCTGCTGCATGGCTTCAACACCACTGCCAATTAAGGTCGCGCCTTTCACCGGAGTAGTGATTTCACCCTTTTCAATCAGATAAGCTTCTGACGTGGAGAATACAAATTTCCCCGAGGTGATATCGACCTGCCCGCCGCCAAAGTTCGGCGCATATAAGCCTCGCTCAACACTGGCAATGATCGATTCAGGGGTACTGTCTCCACCTAACATATAGGTATTGGTCATGCGTGGCATCGGCAAGTGTGCATAAGACTCGCGACGACCATTCCCGGTGGGCGCCACACCCATGAGTTTGGCATTATGCTTATCTTGCATATAGCCTTTGAGTACGCCATTTTCGACCAATACATTGTACTGGCCTGGCACCCCTTCATCATCGATACTCAACGAGCCGCGACGATCATTCATGGTGCCGTCATCAACGATAGTACACAGAGGAGAGGTTACTTGCTCACCAAGGCTACCGGTAAATACCGATGACTCTTTGCGGTTAAAGTCCCCTTCTAACCCGTGACCGACCGCTTCATGCAGCAACACGCCCGGCCAACCTGCGCCCAACACCACGGGCATCGTCCCTGCTGGTGCCGCGTCTGCACGAAGATTGACCAGCGCGAGACGGATAGCTTCATCAGCAAATTGCAACGCGCGCGACTTACCCGCCTGCTCGTGCAAAAAGACCTCGTAACCATAGCGGCCACCGCCACCAGCACTGCCGCGCTCACGACGACCATCTTGCTCAACTAACACTGAGACCGATAAGCGCACCAAAGGACGAATGTCGGCACCATAGGTACCGTCCGTCGCTGCAATCAGCACTTGCTCATACAAGCCGTTTAAACTGGCATTCACTTCTTTGACGCGTGGCTCTTTAGCACGAATATAGCTATCGATTTCTTTTAATAAATCAATTTTCTGCTCACGCGTCAGGCTTCCCAGCGGATCAATGGGCCCATAGTAAGGGGTCGCTTGGACGGCACGAAAGGCGCTGACCTTACCGTGTCCACCCACAGGTGCAATGCCCCGCGCCGCAGTCGCACTTTGCATCAGCGCATCAATGGTAAGTTGATCAGAATACGCGAAGCCGGTTTTTTCTCCGCTAATTGCTCTGACACCAACACCACGGTCGATATTAAAGGAGCCGTCTTTAATAATGCTGTCTTCCAGCGCTAACGATTCATGCCAAGTGGATTGGAAGAAAATATCGCCATAGTCAATCTGGCGACCGCTTAAGTGCGCCAGCGTCGCATGAAGCTGCGACTCACTCACGCCCGCCGGGCGCAGTAAGGTTTCTTCGACCTGTTCCAGACTCATTCGCTTACTCTTGGTTGTGGCCGCCGAGCTGGCAGCCGAAAGAAAAAGATAACGCGCCGAGGGTGCGCTATTTCAGTTGGCTTTGCAACCGGGTATGAGACAGTACGGGCATCTTGCCCCGAATGGATTCACTGACACTAAAATCAAGCTCTGCCCACGTCACCCCGGGTTCACGCCCCAGGGATGTGACCACTTGCCCCCAGGGATCAATAATCATCGAGTGCCCCCAGGTTTGCCGCCCTTTACTGTGCTCGCCACACTGGCCTGCGGCAATAATCCAACACTGGGTTTCAATTGCCCGAGCGCGTAGCAGCGGCTCCCAATGCGCTTGACCGGTCACGCGGGTAAAAGCTGCCGGCACGGTGATGACATCGGCCCCTTGCGCGCGTAGCGCTTGGTACAAAGGCGCGAACCGTAGATCGTAACAAATGCTCAACCCTAGGCAACCGAAGGGCGTATTCACCGTCGACAGTTGGTCGCCCGCGGCAAAGTAATCTGACTCTCGATACCGGCCATGCGCATCAGCCACCTCGACATCAAACAAATGTAATTTATCGTAGCTGCCCCGAAGATGCCCGGCATTATCGAACACTAAACTGGTACTGCTCAGCAGCCCGTTGTCATTTTGGATGGGAAAAGCGCCCACCACTAACCAAAGGTCGTACTGGTGCGCCAGCTCGGCAAGCTGTTGCTGTAACGGGCCATGGCCCAATCGTTCAGCATGACGTTGATAATCACGTTTCCCGCCAAACACTAACGCATTTTCTGGGGTCAGCACCAGTTTCACGCCTTGATCACTAAGTCGGTGCAAACTGGCTTGCAGTGTCTTCATGTTATGGGCGGGATCGGCACTGGATGTCATTTGGATAACACCGGCTTTCATCATGCTCACTCCTTGGCTTTTTCTGCCTGCTCGCGCAATCGTTCAGTCGCTTCGGGGGGAAGGGCTAACGCTTCTTGGTTACGCGACACTTCCCGAATATCTGGTGTGCCAATCGAACCTGTCACCTGGTAGCGTACTTGGGTAAACACATCCATCACCGGAGAAATTGCTGTCGTCACCGCGAGTACATACAGCGCGGTTTGCGGCGTAACCGCAAAGGCACTTAATACCGGGATCCCTGAGGTAATATCCGGCGTAAAACGCACATCCGCATTGACTTGGTTTTCCACTAAATTGGCAATACCTTTGATAACCATATCACCGGCAATGCCATCCATGCGGATATTATCGGTGACCAAGACGCCATTTGTGATCACGGCCCGCCCCGTGATGTCATCAAACGCCAGCCCATCGTCAAACACGCCCGAGAAATCGAGCTGAATTTTACGCAAAATAGAATCTAAGCTAAATAACCCTAACAATTTGCCCGCGCCACCAACACCACTGATATAACCGTCTTGGATATCCGCACTTACCTCGCCATTGAGGCTGGATATATCAGCTTGCCAAGGTAAACCGGCATAATTCAGTGCGGCTTGGGTGGTAAAGCTTGCATCTTGGATCCCACCACTGACGCCAAATCGTCCCATGAGATCCGAGGTACTTTCGCCACCCAGTGCTAACGTCAATGCGGTTTGATGGCGCCCTTGTTTATCTATCCGCCAATGCCCATTGACCGCTGCATGGTTATTGCCGCTTTTTACCGTCAGTGACGACAGTGTTAGCTGCTGATCGTGTTTATTGACAACGGCCTCGACACGTCCCAGTCGATACCCTTCTAACCAAAGATCATCAATCGTAAGGCGTGATGGTGGAATGGCGGCCAGTAAGGCTTTGTCTGCAGCCGTGGCTTGGGGATCCACAGGCTGAAAGAGTGGTGCGTCGGTAGGTTGGGTCTGGTCGGACGGCTGTCGATTGATATGCCAGTGATCAATATCGACAGCTAAACGACCTTCTATTGGCCAGTTTGCTTGTCCGCTGAGCTCCTGACTGCCGACCAGCACATGCCATCCCTTCGCTTTTTGACGCGCGGCCACTGATAAGTCATGAAAAGCGAGCTTCCCGGCCGAGAGTTGATCGACTTTGACATTCACACGTTGCGGTATCGGTAAGCCAGGGTATTGATGTTGCCGATCCGGCCATGCTTGCCGCACGTGTTTCCACACTGCGTGCCACGCGTCTACATCCAAGCGTGCAAGTGCCAGATCAAAGCGATGACCGCGAGTGGCGAGGAGTGTGGGTTGTTTATCGCCAACTTGCCACTGACTGGACACAAATTCTGGGGTCGCACCTTGGGTATTAATTCGTGCTTGATAATTCACATTTGGCAACTGTACGCGCCCCGTTAACCCTTCACGGTTACCGCTTGCTTCTATATGCGCCTGCCCTTTTTGCCAACGCGGTTTGTGAAGCGGCGCAGGCAGCGTTGATTGCAGTGGTGTCGTATCGACATCAATGCCGAGCTGGTAGTCAAACCCCGTATCATGAAGGGTAAGATCGAGCCCAGCCTGCCAACGTGCGCCTCCAGAAAGGTAAGGCTTGAGCGGCAGCGATAACTGGTTCAGCAATGGCACTATATCCCAATCCGCCTCGATACCTACATCCAACTGATAGCCGGCAGAGGCAGCTTCGCCCGCAAGATCTAGGTTGATAGCTTGCCCCAGCCACTGAGCACTCATCGATTGGGCCGTGATGCCATCGTCGTCAAACGCCAGTGCCCCCGAGACATTGTCCAAGGCCATAGCAGGCGTTTGAATCCTGACTTGGTTACCCGCAAAGTCCACCTTGCCGCTTGCATGAGGTTGCTCACCATCAATCGGGATCGATAAACCTAACTGCGCATTGACTAATCCGTCGACGTTGATATGGGTTAAGGCGGCACCGACCGTATCCACTAATGGGGTGGCCAGCATATAGCGGTGCACCGCGTCTCCTGTCGCCGAGAGCGAGGCCTTGAGTTCAAGGCGACTGTCTGCCTCGGTCATGTCGACAATGTTTGCCTGAACCTGACGACTGACGGCATCGTTTAAGCGAACATGATCACCCTCAATCGTCAGGCCTGCGTTGTCGAACAAGAGTGTCGCATCAAGCTCTGTCAGCGTCGGCCAGGCGGTATCAAAGCTAAATGCCCCATTGCGCAGCGGCACTTTGGCTTGAAAAATGCCATCATGCTCACGGTATGGAAAACTATCTAGGGCACCAAACCAAAGGATTTCACTACCCTCGGCTTGGCCTCCTTGAATGGCACGTGATAAATATCCGGTCAATGATTCAGGCAGGGCGCGCGTTGGCAAATAACGCCACGTTTGTCCGGCATCGGTCACATCGGCATGGGCGTAAAGCGCAAGAAATGGCGCCCCCTGCTTGGGAATATCAAGACGAAAGGCGCCGGTTCCGTGAACATCTGCACTGGTGACCGCTGCCTTTTCGCTCCAAATCGATACGCCTTGGCTCGTCGGTTGCCAATTGAGGGTGAGCTGACCTTGTTCAAGTGGCAAAGGCGCTTGAAAAAAGTCGCCGTATGGCAGCGACTGCGCGCCAAGTTCAAGCTGTGCCTGACCACGTCCTCCCTCGCCAGATAGGGTAGCATTTAAGCCATGAAACGCCGGGAAATACCCCCAGCGTTCGGCCGACACCTCGGTCAGTGTCGCTTGATAGCGTAGCGGCGTTGTCGGTTTTTTGCTCAATGCGAGGGATTCAACCTGGCCCGCCGGTGCCAGCGCGGCCGCTATACGGTGCTGTTGTTCCGACTGACTGACCAAGCCGAGCAAAGGCTGTAATAAGGCAATATCCAGGTCGGCCGCATTGAGACGCCAACGCTCGTTCGTTCCTTGCCATGACAGCCGAGAAATCGCAGGGGCTGTGGTGGCATTTTGCTTCACCCATATTCCGTCCGTATCCACGCGCCACGCACGTTTGCCTTCTGCGGTCAGTTGGACTTGGCTATCTTTCACCGCCCAGGTTTTTGCCTCTTCCGCGCTGTCATGCCATTTAAGCGCGAGATCATCAATCGATAACAACGCATCACGGGGTTGGCCGCGTTCCACGCGCACCCAAGCTTGGGCATCTAAACGCGCCGCATCAATGGTCACTGAGGGCGTTAATGTTTGCGTGAGCCACGGCGCGAGATCCATCGCTTCACTGGCAAGATAAAAATCGCCAGTCAGGGTGTCGACGCCGTGGGTTTCAGTAAAAGCGGCTTTAACACGTACGGCTTCTAGCTGGGTGCCTTTCACCCCAATTCGCGCTTGTACCTGATGTTGTCCTGCTTGATTACGCCAAAAGAGATCCTTGAGGGTTAATACTTCTGTTTCAAGCGATGGGGTCACCAGGATGACTTTGGCGTTCGGTATCGAGAATTGGCCCAAACGAGCAAGGAAGAGATCTTCAAGCCGGGCACGCACATTGGTACCCGTGTCTTTTTCTGGCAACTGACCGGTATCCAGCACCAGGCCATCGAGTGTTACATGAGAAAAAACCGGTTGCCAACGCATCAGTGTTGCGGAGACATCAAGCTGTAAATCAATATGCTGAGCCGTCAAAAGCGCCGAACCATTATCGCTCGTCGCTAGAGAGACATTTTTTAATGTCAGTGAAGGGGTCAAATTACGCCACTGCCCGGCGATGCCCTCAAGTTGCGCACTGAACCCCGTCTGCTCAGACACCCATTGCCGTAACGGCGCTTGCAAAAGCTCAACATTGGGCAATAGAAAGCGCAAACCGCCTATCAATAAGGCGGTGATGACTATCATGCTGATCACGCTGGTCATTAACCAGCTGACACTTTTTCTTACCCAAGCCATGGCTTACATCATTACTACGTCAAACTGTTCTTGTGTATACAAAGGCTCTGACTTCACTTTGACTTGCTTACTAATAAATATTTCCAATTCAGCCACAAGGTGAGAGTCTTCACCCGCAAGGGCTTCAATGACTGCCGGCGCGGCATAGACAACAAACTTATCCGCATCATAGGTACGATTGACCCGAGTGATTTCTCGCAGCACCTCATAACAGACGGTTTCCACGGTTTTGACCGAGCCACGCCCGTCACACGTCGGACACCCGCCACACAGCACGTGTTCGATGCTTTCTCGTGTCCGCTTACGGGTCATTTCGACCAAGCCTAACTGGGTAAAGCCATTAATGTTGGTTTTTACTCTGTCTTGGCTCAATGCCTGCTCAAGCGAGTGCAGCACGCGACGGCGATGCTCATCCGTGCTCATATCGATAAAGTCGATAATGATGATCCCGCCCAGATTTCTCATCCGAAGCTGGCGTGCAATAGCGCGAGTGGCTTCAATGTTGGTATTAAAAATGGTTTCATCGAGGTTGCGGCGTCCAACAAAGGCGCCGGTATTAATGTCGATGGTGGTCATCGCTTCCGTCTGGTCGATGATCAGGTAGCCGCCCGATTTTAGCTGTACTTTACGCTCTAACGATCGTTGAATTTCGTTTTCCGTGTCATACATATCAAAGATGGGCGCTTGTCCGTCGTAATACGCCAACTTATCGGCTAATTCAGGCACAAATTCGGCGGTAAATTCTTGTAGCTTTTCATAGGCCTGTTTGGAATCGACCCGAATCAAGTCTAACTCAGTGCCAACAAAGTCACGGACAATGCGCTGCGCCAACGCAAGCTCGCCATACAGCATGGACTTGGTTTTATATCGGGCGCGTCGCTCTAATACCTTGTTCCATAATCGCTTTAAAAAGGCGGCATCTTGCGCCATTTCATTATCTGTTGCGCCCTCAGCGGCCGTGCGAATAATAAAGCCACCCAGCTCGTCACAATACTCACTGACGATGCTTTTTAGGCGTTTGCGCTCATATTCGCTCTCGATCCGTTGCGATACGCCCACATGGGCAGCGCCAGGCATGAAAACCAGATAGCGCGAGGGCAAGGTAATGTCAGTGGTTAAACGCGCGCCTTTTGTGCCTAGCGGATCTTTCACCACCTGCACCACAATATCTTGCCCTTGACGGACAAGTTCGGAGATATCGCGAACTTGAAATTGCTGTTTCTCGTTTTCTGATACGCATTCGGTATGAGGAACAATATCAGAGGCGTGTAAAAACGCGGCCTTCTCTAAGCCAATATCGACAAAGGCTGCCTGCATTCCAGGCAAAACACGACTGACCTTACCTTTGTAGATATTGCCTACAATTCCGCGTTTCGCTTCACGTTCTATGTGAATTTCTTGGAGGTTGCCCCCCTCTACCATCGCCACCCTCGTTTCACTGGGTGTGACGTTTATTAACAGTTCCGCACTCATGGTTTCCCCGATGTCTCAAAAGTGGGGCCTAGCGCCACTCGTTGGTGCGCTCAGACCGAAAATTGTTTGAGCAGTTGCTCGGTTTCATACAGTGGCAAACCAACGACGGCGTGATAGCTTCCATCGATACGGGTCACAAACTTACCGCCCAATCCTTGAATCGCGTATGCACCGGCTTTATCCGCGGGTTCCCCCGACTGCCAATAAGCATCAATCATCTTATCCGTCAGTGAACAAAACCAGACTTTGGTGGTGACAACGGTGGTGACTTGCTTGATGGCATTTGCCACTGTCACGGCCGTCATCACTTGATGCTCTCGCCCAGACAGCTGTTTAAGCATCCGGGTTGCATCGGCTTGATCTATCGGCTTTTCCAGTACTTGGTCACCATCAACCACAATGGTATCCGCGCCAAGTACCGGGATGTGCCCACCCGTTTGTATCACGCCGGCTCGCGCTTTATCTTGCGACAAGCGTGAGACATAGGCATAGGGCGATTCGCTCGCGTTTTGTTTTTCCTCTACATCGATGACGACACGGGAAAAGTTGACGCCCATTTCGGTGAGTAGTTCATGGCGTCGAGGCGATCCCGAGGCCAGGTATAAATCACAATGCATAGTCCCTCGCTAACGAATGGCAAACCGACGGCGTAACCGGCGCAATAGTAAGAACACCCAGGGCCACAGTATGAAGTTAAGCACACCCGCCCAAAGCTGTTCAGGATTAAACTGTACGTTAGAGACTAAATACTCCGCCCAGAACTCGATCAATTTTCCAGCCAAGGTCAGTAAAGACAGTAAAAGCGCTTGGTGCCAATAGGACATATTGCGCAGTAATTGAAAATTAAGCGCGACAATATATATCAAAATGGCCATGGTCATCCCCCGAACGCCCAAGGTGGAGCCCAACATCAGATCCCATAACAACCCGACTACTAACGCTGTCCCCACATTCACTCGATGTGGCAACGCCAGAACCCAGTAAAATGCGACGAGCAAGACCCAAGAAGGACGAAAAGGCGCCAGTTCACCGGGCCAAGGAGCGGCCTGCAAAATCAACGCAACCATGAAGGAGAGCCAAATAACCAATTGGCCACGAAATGTCACATTTGCCATTATGGTGATTCTCCCTCGCTACCTGACGACGGCGCAGAGTCAGATGACGGGTTTTCTTGCTCAGATGACGATTGACTCATAGGCCGATCGGAGGGCGCATTATCGGCTTTTTCTGGGGTTGGCCAGACTAAAAGAAGATAACGTAACCGATCGAATTTTACTGCGGTTGTCGCGGTGACTTGCGCAAAGGGACGTTTATTATCAAACGAGAATTCTGTCACCGTGCCCACTGGATAGCCTTCAGGAAAGACGCCGCCAAGCCCGGATGTCACTAATTTATCGCCCACTTTAATATCCGTACTACTCGGAATATTATCCAAACCGATATAGGCGGTGGTCCCACGGCCAGACGCTATCACGCGAATATCATTGCGCATCACTTGAACTGGCACCGCATGAGTAGGATCAGTGAGTAACAAGACACGGCTATTATGCGCACCGACATAAGCAACCTGTCCGACGACCCCGTGTTCATTGATCACTGGCTGCCCTTCATACACACCATTGGTGCGTCCTTTATCGAGCATCACTTGGTGTTTATAGGGATCAGAATCGACCGCCATCACTTCGGCGACCATTTTTCGTTCATCACGAATAAACGACGATCCGAGTAGCTCACGTAAGCGTTGATTCTCGCGCTCTGTCTGTGCCAATAGAAGCTGATCACTTTCGAGCTGCAACACTTGTTTGCGTAAGGCGCGATTTTCAGCCACTACACGTTGATGAGCGCGAAACTGCATCACTAATTCATCAAGGGTGTCACGAGGCACATTCGATGCATACTGAAGCGGTGCAACCAAGGTGTTGAGGAAATAGCGGACCCCGGCAAAAGCATCAAGACGACTATCAGCCAGCATAAGGCTGACTGATAGTAGAAGCGCGAAAAACAGGCGTAATTGCAGAGACGGTCCTCTGCCAAACATAGGTTTCATAATGAAAACAACCTGTTTGTTGGCACAGTCACGTTAATCTTCGCTAAAAAGATCGCCGCCATGCATATCGATCATCTCAAGCGCTTTACCCCCACCCCGTGCAACACAGGTCAGTGGATCTTCCGCCACAACCACCGGAATCCCCGTTTCTTCGGTCAGTAAACGATCGAGATCGCGCAGAAGAGCGCCGCCGCCGGTAATCACCATGCCGCGTTCGGAGATATCGGACGCAAGCTCTGGTGGGCACTGCTCTAACGCCACCATCACTGCCGAAACGATACCGCTCAGCGGCTCTTGTAGCGCTTCCAAGATTTCGTTGGAGTTTAGCGTAAAGCTACGTGGCACACCTTCAGCAAGGTTACGACCGCGAACTTCAATTTCGCGCACTTCATCGCCCGGATAGGCTGAACCAATCTCGTGCTTAATGCGCTCTGCCGTCGCTTCACCAATCAAGCTGCCATAGTTACGGCGAACATAATTGATAATGGACTCGTCAAAACGGTCACCACCAATACGCACTGATGAGGAATAAACCACACCATTAAGCGAGATGACCGCCACTTCGGTGGTACCACCACCGATATCAATCACCATCGAACCGGTCGCCTCGGAAACCGGCAGGCCAGCGCCAATCGCCGCGGCCATCGGTTCGTCAATCAGATAAACTTCACGCGCACCCGCGCCCACGGCTGATTCGCGAATAGCACGGCGTTCAACTTGGGTAGAACCACAAGGCACCGCCACTAGCACTCGTGGGCTCGGACGCATGTAGCTATGATCATGCACAGACTTAATAAAGTGCTGTAACATTTTTTCGGTGACATAAAAGTCAGCAATGACGCCGTCTTTCATCGGGCGGATCGCGGCAATATTACCTGGCGTTCTACCCAGCATTTGCTTCGCATCATGACCCACAGCAGCCACACTCTTAGCAGAACCCGCGCGGTCTTGACGAATAGCGACAACAGACGGCTCATCCAGAACAATGCCCTGTTCTTTTACATAAATCAGTGTATTGGCGGTTCCCAAATCAATCGATAGATCGTTGGAAAACATCCCGCGAAGTTTCTTAAACATGATGGTCAGTTAATCCTGCAAGCTGTGAAATCAGACAAATTGAGCTAAATGTATCAACGCGCACGGTAAGCAGCAAGATACGGTGCTTTAAACCTGAATGAGATCTGTGTTTTTTTTCAATGCGCTGTCATTTTGATGATTTTTCCATCAAAAACGCATCATTCCCTTTGTTTTTCTGCCGCGGGTGACTGGCATGATTCACCGATCACCAACGTCGTGGACGCTTGTTGTGAAGCCGTTGCCTCCTGATACATCAAATAACACGCGGGCGCTGGCTGCTCATGGAACAACCAAATAAAGTCAACGCGGTTTTGTTCAGGGTATCGTCGTATCTGCCAACGTGTGGTGTCCTGCAGCGCGCTCACTAACTTAGGCAGCGCACTGATTTGGGGATAGCCATATGTTACGCCTATGTCGATACCGTCGACGGTCAGTGATTGAGCAGGCTGATCGGTGATTTTCTCAGCTTTCGCCAAGGAATACGTCCGTGTCGAGGCACTATCAATACCACTTTTTAACCCTTTCAGCGCTGACACATTCGCATCGGCTTCATAATCATAGAACTTAGGTACCGCAATGACGACAAGAACTGACAAAATACTGACTAATAATACGGCTTCTAACCATCCACGTCCCTGTTGAAGTGCTTTTTTTTCCCTCAGCGTCATCGTTTTCCCCAACGGCGTCGCTTTTTCTGGGCAGGATGCGGTGACATTTCGGCACCCAGCAAACGCCCTTGCCCACCTGCCACACCAAGATCTTTCACCACGGACCACTCCTCATTCGTTTCCACACCGACGGCAAGCACCTCCGTGCTGGTTGCTTCACAAGCGCCCAACACACTGCGCAAATACAGCTGGTTTTCAGGGCGTTGGTGAATATTGCGGACCAGGCTACGATGCAGCTTGATATAAGCCGGTTGAATATCTTTTACGTAGTGAGTGCTCACTATCGTTCTGCCTGCTTGGTCAACGACAAGTCGGCACCCTAACGCGGCAATCATTCGTAAGCAAGGTCGCGCGGCATCAAAGTGCGAGACTAAAGCGCCCTCCGAGACTTCCACCAGCAGTCGATTTAATGTACTGCGTGGAGTTTGTAGCAAGGCATCACGCAGCCAAATCACAAATTCGCGCTGACATAGTGAGTATGCACTAACATTCACTGCATAGTTATCAATATAATCACGCGTTTTTAGCCACCATAACGCACGTCCTACGGTAGCCTTGTCGAAAGTAACATCCATGCCGACCCACTCGACCCCGGGCCAAAAGCGCGATGCTTTTAACACTTTACCTTTTTCGTCTTTAATTCGACCCAAAAGTTCATAATGGAGACGGGTTTTGCCATCTCGTGCAAACACGGGTTGGCGGTAGAGCATGGGGCCTTCACCCGCCATTACCGACTCGAGTAAGGTTCGCCAACGTACACTGCCGCGTTTATCCAAACGGCTGAGTTGTTTATCAAACTGTGACCAGCCATTTTGTCCTGTTAGCTCCGCCGCTTTTAGCGCTCGCTCAGCTTCATCCATTAATCGGCCACGCCGCTCCCCCGCGCCAAAAGAAGTCATGCCCAAATGAAACCAGTTATCTTTATCCAACGCCTCTGACGGCGTCAGTTTATCTAAAGCGTTGGTGATTTGCGCCAAGAAAGGGTGCACTTCATCCCCTGCCTGGTTGACCAATAGGATGGCAAAATCAGACGCAAAGTAACGCGCAAGCACGGCATCGGGAAAACGCTGAGTCGCATTAGAGAGCACGTTACCGATAGCTTGAATCAAGTGATCCGCGGCCTCTTGACCATGTTGCGCGACCAACTCATCCCAGTCGGCGACACGGACTAAAATAACACTGCCTTGACTCGCATCATCGGTCGCCAGTGTATGCAGCCGGTTATCAAACATCACGCGGTTCGCGGCTCCCGTTAGCTGATCGAGAAAGGTATTTGTGCGGATAAAGGTGTCAAAACGACTCCGCTCCTGCCGAGCCTCTTTAAGCTCCTCAATGAGCTGACTCAACGCAGCACTCGCGGGAATAGGCCATTCTCGAGGGTCGCCTTGCTGTGCCTCATCCAGGCGGCCCGCCAAAACTAATCGGCCACGCTGCTCCAAGACTTCACTGCCATACAGTTGCCGCCGTAACCATCCGATCCCCCACGCTAAACCAAGGACAATCACCAAAATCGCCGCCGACAACGAAAAGAGGGGGCCAATCGAATACGCAAACTCGGCATAAGGCGGGACAAATGTGAGTTTCACGGCATAACCAGGATGACTGTCGAGCGGAATATCTCGCGTGATAACTTGTTGTGTGGCGATCGTTTGATATTGGATTTGTTCGTATTGATACAAGATCCCGGTTTCTGAATAGATGGTCAAAGAGGTCACGTCACTGGCTTTGAGCATTTTGGGCAACCAGCGTGAAAAATACTGATTGTCTCGTTGCTCGCTCGCCATCTCTTGATCAATCACCTCGACCATGCCATCGACGTAATGCGAGATAAAGTCGATCCCCAGCTGGCGAAAACTGATAGCGCCACCAATAAATAAGACGAAAATGGCGCACACCACGATTAAGGTGACAAATGCAACGAGTCGGTTGGTCAGCTTCATTCCGCTGACTTTAATCGCATTAGCTGTTCTATCCATGATTCTCTGCTGACTGAGGTCGCCTTTTGGGGCTCGTAGCCGCTATTATCAGGCTTAGTGATCATAATGTGAATGCCTAGCCACCATCCGTGGCTACCTTTTCTTCCCCAAGAGGACTCATGGACTGGATTACCTGTACCAAAAGCTTTATTTGTGTGGTCGATCAGGGCTCGTTAGCACAAGCTGCCACGCAACTACATACCTCAAGCTCAGCCTTATCCAAACGCCTGAGTTGGCTTGAGCGCCAGCTTGGCGTGCAACTGTTAAAACGCACCACCCGAAGCTTGTCGATGACCGATGCCGGTGATCTTTTTTATCACCGAGCAAAAACCTGGGTCGACGATTGGCAACAATTAGTCAGTGAAACCACGTCTACCTTTGGGGAAGTCAGCGGCATATTACGTATTGGTGCGCCATTGGTGACAGGGAACCGTTTTCTGGTCAACTTTATTGCTGAGTTTCTTGAGATTTATCCGAAAATCAAGGTTGAGCTCACCACCTTGACCCCAGGACAGCTCCCTGATCTTAATCTTGATGTGGTGATCAGCCGCGAGCTCGAGTACTTCAACTCTGCCAGCTATATTGCGGCAAAGCTGTTTGATTTTCAGCCTGGCTTTTTTGCCTCACCCACCTATCTTGCTCGGCACGCGCCGATTACCCACCCTGACCAACTAAGCCAACATAATATTTTGCTCTATGGTCACTCCCATCAGCCTCAAGAGCGGGTCTTCGAAGATGGCACACGTTTGCAGTTGTCGGGAAACTTTGTCTCGCCTAACCCTGAAGCCTTAGTGAGCGCAGCGGTCATTGGCATGGGCATTATTTTAGGAGGGGCTGGGACCGTGCAAAAAGAAATTGATCAGGGCTTATTGGTTCCCGTATTGCCTGCACTCAAGCAGCCACGCTCATCGGCTTATGCGTATTACCCCAAGTTGGAATACAACCACACGAAGACCAAGCTATTTATCGATTTTATTAAACAAAAAGTTAAACAGTTGTACATTTAGCACGCGCCACCCTTTTATGGGAGGCTAGGTTCTATCAGGGGTTAGGCGATTTTGGAAAAAGTATTTTATTTTTTGTCTATATATCACTAACAATTGCTGCGCTAGGGTAGGGCTAAACACTCACCTCACAGCGATACGATATTTATGTCTTACTATCATCCTCAATACCCTGATACGCCTGCGCTTAAAAAAGCAGCTAAAAAGCGTATTCCTGCCTTCGCGTTTGATTATCTTTGTGGCGGTTGTCACGACGAAATTGGGGTGGCGCACAATGCAAGCTCCTTCACTCAAGTAAAGCTGCAATCTGATTTACTCGTCCCGACCCCCGACATTGACTTATCGGTCGAACTATTTGGCAAACACTACGCCGCCCCATTCGGTGTCGCGCCCGTCGGATTACAAGGGCTGATGTGGCCAAAAGCGCCAGAAATTCTCGCGAAAGCGGCTTACAAATCGAACCTTCCTTATGTACTCAGCACCGTATCCTCAGCGAGTCTTGAAACCATTGCCGAGATCTCTGAGGGCACGGCGTGGTACCAGCTGTATAACCCGACGGATGCCAAGATCCGTGACGATCTGATGGGACGCATCAAACGAGCAGGGTATAAAGTGCTGGTGGTGACGGTGGATGTCCCCACCTTTGGTTATCGTCCTCGCGATATCAAAAATGGCCTGGCCATGCCGCCCAAAATGAACCTTCGTAATATCGCGCAAATGATGCAATGTCCGAGCTGGAGCTGGCATACACTCCTTGCCGGTGTTCCTGAAATGCAGACCTTGAAACCTTACATGCCCAAGAATATGCCCACCAGCGAGCTGGCTAACTTTATGAATAATACCGTGATGGGCGCGGTCGACTTTGAGAGCCTAAAAGTGATCCGGGATAACTGGGATGGGCCATTAGTGCTTAAAGGGCTGGTCAATCCTGAGGATATCGCACAAGCAGTTGCGCTGGGCGCAGATGGTGTGGTGCTATCCAATCATGGCGGCCGCCAGTTAGATGTGGGCGAATCCCCGTTAGACACGATTCAAACCATTAAGCATCAATACGGCGATAAAATTAAACTGTTAATGGACAGCGGCGTACAAAGCGGTGGCAACGTAGCGCAGGCCATGGCAATGGGTGCTGACTTTACCTTGCTGGGCCGAACGTTTGTTTATGCCTGTGGCGCCGTGGGTCAACACGGTGGTGAGCATGCCATTGAAATGCTCACTCAACAAATGACTCAGGTGATGGGCCAATTAAAATGCCCCACGCCAACCCAACTGCCTCACTTTTTAAAAGCTGGACCTGGCGTTGCCTAATCTCATGCCGTGAATCAATACGACATCATAAAAACAAAGCGCCCCAATCACGGGGCGCTTTGTCGATCAAGCTTTGTCGATAACGATATGGCGCTCAGATAGCCGTTGGTTAAGAACGTAGCCTAGAACGGAATATCGTCGTCAAAGTCAGGCAGATCATTATACTGCTGCTGAGGTTGCGACTGAGGCTGAGATTGTGGTTGCGGGGCCGCTTGCTGCTGAGGTGGTTGTTGATTCATATTTTGCTGAGGCTGCTGAGGTTGACCCCATCCACCTTGCTGCTGCGATGGCTGCTGCATTGGCTGGCCTTGGTTTTGGCCACCGCGACCACCGAGCATTTGCATGCTACCGCTAAACGGCTGTACCGCCACTTCCGTGGTGTAGCGATCTTGACCGCTTTGGTCTTGCCATTTACGCGTTTGTAGTTGGCCTTCAATATACACTTGCGAGCCTTTACGCAGATACTCACCGGCGACTTCTGCGGTTTTACCAAATAACACAACACGATGCCATTCTGTTTTCTCTCGCATCTCACCGGTGTTTTTATCACGCCATGACTCCGAGGTCGCGAGGCTTAGGTTCGCCACCGCACCGCCGTTGGGAAGGTAACGGATTTCCGGATCATTGCCCAAATTACCAATCAAGATGACTTTATTTATGCCACGGCTGGCCATAGGTGACTCCCATTGTTGCTGTTACGCGCGAAATGATTTCGCTCACTGGATAAATAAGCATGAAGTCTAGCACGAGCCCCCTCGAGGTTCGAAGCTTTTCAACGCGATCAGGTTCCAGATTCTGCGCTTGCAATGGCGTAACAATGCGTTACCACAAAGTGGATATACCTGAGCAATGAAAATAGTTTAAACTGATACAAATCTTGCCTCGCCTTGGCGTTTGTGAACGGACAGTGCCCAGCGCTCACGCAGCGACGCCGGTTAAGTGATCATTAGTAGGATGCTTATGAACCAAGCAGAAACCACTTCAGACCATTACACCCTTCTTCTTATTTCCCAGCCTAGCATGTCTGTTTCGGCGTTAATGACGTGTTTAGAAAAAGAAACACATAGTGCCGTTGAACTCGTGCCTCCCCACGAGATTGCAGCCAAACTGACTGCGCGTTCTGGACTGGTGCTCATTGATCTCAATGCCTTTGATGACACCGCTACCGACCAACTCAAACAAACGTTAGCACCCTTTGCCGAGCAACACGTATTCGCCTTACTCAATGCCCATGATTTGAGTGCCAAAGAGCTGGCGAGCTGGCCTTTTATCAAAGGGGTATTTAAAAAAGAGGATGAAGTACATCACCTTTGTCACGGCATTGAAAAGATGTTTTCCGGTGAGTATTGGTTGCCCCGCCATAAAATGGCTGCCTTAATCCATTATTACCAACAGCATCACCAGCAAACCATTGACGAACAGGCGGTAGTGTTGACTAACCGTGAACAGCAGATTTTGCATCATTTGGTCACAGGTGCCTCAAATCAAGATATCGCCAATGCCTTAGCGGTGAGTGAGCACACAGTCAAATCGCATCTGTATAACGTGTTTAAGAAAATCAACGTCAAAAACCGTGTCCAAGCGGTGTTCTGGGCGAAAAATAACGCCTCATTAATTGGCTTTACCGGACAAGAAGGTCCAGTCGATAATGACGAGGTCAATGGGTAACTTGGACCGCAGCTGTCCCCGCGTTACCATGGTGTGATTCTTAGCCAAAAAGGACGTTGTAGGATGGCTTTCGATGTATTTAATGGCGATGCAGACGGCCTAGCGGCATTGGTGCAATGGCGTCTTGCCTACCCTGAAGCCAATACGCTGATCACCGGGGTAAAACGTGATATTGCACTGTTAAAGCAGGTTCCCCTGGCCACTGAGCAGGTCACAGTGATGGATCTCTCCATGGCCAAAAATCAAGCTGCTCTTGACGCTTTGCTCGCCTCCGGCACCCAGGTTTTTTATGCCGATCACCACCAAAGCGGCGCCGTGCCTCAATCGCCTTTGCTTCACGCCCACATTCATACCAGCGCGAACACCTGCACCGCCTTAATTATTGATAAACTTTTGCACGGTCAATATCGAGAATGGGCGCTGGTTGGTGCCTATGGCGATAATCTCCATCGCACCGCTAACGCCCTCGCCCACCAGTCACAAATAGCAGCCAGCCAACGTGATCGGCTTGAACAGCTTGGCCACTATCTTAATTACAATAGCTATGGCGCCAGTCTGGATGATCTCATCATGCCTCCTGCCATCTTATATCGGCATCTGTGTGGCTTTGATACCCCCTATGCCTTTATGCGCGCTTATCCGGACATTGTAACGACCTTGGCAGAGGCCTACCAAAGCGACCGTGATAAAGCGAAAGCGCTAGCGCCTGAAACCACTGGAGATGGGGGTAAAATTTATCTGTTACCGGATGCTGCTTGGGCGCGTCGCATCAGTGGTATGTTAGGCAATCAGCTGGCAAATCAGGCGCCCGACAGTGCGCATGCTGTACTGACGCCGATGCCGAGCGGTGATTGGATGGTCAGTATCCGCGCGCCGTTAAATCGTCCCTCTGGCGCGGTACAGTTAGCAGAGCAATTTGCTACCGGTGGCGGTCGGGCTGCCGCGGCGGGCATCAATGCCTTGCCTGCCACCGCCTTATCGGCATTTACCGCCGCGTTTATGGCACATTTTTCGCCATAGCGGGATCAGCAATACCGAAGCCGTCACGCTATCACGCCCTGAGTATGCTTACGACTTGCGTCGCTGCCTGTAACCCAGCAAACTATTGCTCGATAACAAACTATTGCTTTATAACAAACTGTTGCTCCATAACAAACTGTTGCTCCATAACAAACTGTTGCTCTATAAAAAACGTTTTGCCTCATAAGATATATGCTGAGTGGCCACTTATTCGCAAGCCGGTAAGTGGCGTACATACAGCCTAACGTGCTGATGGCGACTCGATAAAACAAAGGATCCACGATGATTAAAAAATGTCTGTTCCCAGCGGCTGGCTATGGCACCCGCTTTTTACCGGCGACCAAATCGATGCCGAAAGAAATGATGCCGGTGGTCAATAAACCCCTGATTGAATATGGCGTAGATGAAGCGTTGGAAGCGGGCATCAATGGTATGTGTATCGTCACGGGGCGTGGCAAACATGCCATTATGGACCATTTTGATAAAAACTATGAGCTCGAACATCAAATCAGTGGCACCAATAAAGAAGCACTGCTGGACGATATTCGTAATACGATAGAAAAAGCCTCCTTCACTTACATTCGCCAACATGAAATGCGCGGGTTAGGACACGCGATCCTCACGGGGCGCGATCTGGTCGGCGATGAGGCCTTTGCGGTCGTCCTTGCTGATGATCTTTGCATTCATCCAGGCAACGGCGTGCTTAACCAGATGGTCGCGCTCTACAATCAGTTCCGCTGCTCCATTGTCGCCGTCGAAGAAGTGCCAGAAGATGAAACCCATAAATATGGGGTGATTGCGGGCCAAGAGATCAAAGATGACCTTTTCCGCGTAGACAATATGGTAGAAAAACCCGATCCCGGTAATGCACCGAGCAATCTTGCGATTATTGGCCGTTATATTCTCACGCCCGATATCTTTGATCTGTTAGAAAACACCCCACCAGGTAAAAATGGTGAGGTGCAGATCACCGATGCCTTGCTAAAACAAGCGCAGTCAGGCTGTGTGCTTGCCTATAAATTTAAAGGCGAGCGCTTTGATTGTGGCAGTGTTGAGGGCTTTATTGAGGCCACAAATCACTGCTATCAGCATCACTACCTCGGTAGCAGTAACAAAGATGAGGCAACCGTCAAAAATCCGTAGTCGCCTCAGGTGCACTGGCGCGAGTGGTTTTTCGATACGAGCAAAGGCTGTGTAAATATACAGCCTTTTTGTTTGGTCATGGTCGTGTCTGTGCGATACTCAACGACCAACCAGTGAGCTGATTGAGTAGTAGGATAATAATGGACAATATCGACGTCAGAGGCGCGCGTACGCACAACCTCAAAAATATTAACGTGACCATCCCCCGTGATAAGCTAATTGTCATCACCGGCCTGTCTGGCTCAGGGAAGTCATCACTCGCTTTCGATACCTTGTATGCCGAAGGTCAACGTCGCTATGTTGAGTCTTTATCATCGTATGCGCGTCAATTTTTATCCTTGATGGAAAAACCCGATGTTGACCATATCGAAGGGCTGTCACCCGCCATCTCGATTGAGCAAAAGTCGACATCACATAATCCCCGCTCCACCGTTGGCACCATCACTGAAGTCTATGACTATCTGCGTTTGCTGTACGCCCGAGTGGGAGAGCCACGCTGCCCCACCCATGATGTCACCCTAGCGGCACAAACCATTAGCCAAATGGTAGATAAAGTGTTGGCCCTGCCTGAAGGCAGTAAATTAATGCTGCTGGCACCGATTATCAAAAACCGAAAAGGTGAGCATGTAAAAACACTTGAAAACCTCGCTGCTCAAGGGTTTATTCGTGCGCGGATCAACGGCGAGGTGTGTGATCTGTCCGATCCACCCACGCTGGAGCTGCAAAAAAAACACACCATCGAAGTGGTGGTTGACCGATTTAAAGTACGCGACGATCAACAACAACGTTTAGCTGAATCCTTTGAAACCGCGCTCGAACTCACGGGTGGCAGTGCGGTCATCAGCTGGATGGACGGCGACGGTGAAGAAATCATTTTTTCTGCTAACTTTGCCTGCCCCCATTGTGGTTACAGCATGCAAGAGCTAGAGCCTCGCTTGTTCTCATTTAATAATCCCGCCGGTGCGTGTGGCACCTGTGACGGGTTAGGCGTTCAGCAGTACTTTGATCGCAAACGCGTGATTCAAAACCCTGCGGTCAGTCTCGCAGGTGGTGCGATCCGAGGCTGGGATCGTCGTAACTTTTATTACTTCCAAATGCTGCGTTCACTGTCTGAGCATTACGGTTTTGATCTGGAAACGCCCTGGCAAGATCTCTCCGGCACCATGCAAGATATACTTTTATATGGGTCGGGGCCGAAAGAGATCGAGTTTAAATACGTCAACGATCGTGGTGATATTCGCGTACGTAAGCATCCGTTTGAGGGGATCCTCAATAACATGGAGCGCCGTTATCGCGATACCGAGTCTAATGCGGTGCGCGACGAACTCGCCAAATATATTGCCACTAAGCCCTGCGCCAGCTGCGGTGGCTCGCGTTTACGTCAAGAAGCTCGACATGTTTTTATCGATAACCGTAACCTGCCAGAAATTTGTGAGCTCAGCATTCAGCAGGCGCTCGATTTCTTTGAACAACTGTCGCTTAGCGGCCAACGTGCAAAAATCGCCGAAAAGGTGATGAAAGAAATCCATGACAGGTTACGCTTTTTGGTCAATGTCGGGCTCAATTACCTTAACTTGTCACGTAGCGCCGATACCTTATCCGGGGGAGAAGCCCAACGCATTCGACTCGCCAGTCAAATTGGTGCTGGCCTTGTCGGTGTGATGTACGTATTGGATGAACCATCGATTGGCTTGCATCAACGAGATAACGCGCGCTTACTGGATACCTTGGAGCACTTGCGCGATCTGGGCAATACCGTGATGGTGGTTGAACATGATGAAGACGCTATTCGTGCCGCGGATTACATTATCGATATAGGCCCAGGGGCGGGCGCGCACGGCGGCGAGATCGTGGCAGAAGGCAGCCTTGACGATATTCTTGCCAGTGAACATTCACTTACCGGGCAGTATCTTTCTGGCAAACAAGCGATTGCGGTGCCAGCACAACGGATACCGCGCGATCCCAACAAGATGTTGACGCTCAAAGGTGCAACCGGAAATAACCTCAAAAATGTGGACCTGCACTTACCTGTCGGCTTACTCACTTGTGTCACGGGCGTGTCGGGATCTGGAAAATCAACCCTCATCAACGATACCTTCTTTAAAGTCGCCCACCAGCAATTAAACGGTGCCACGACCGCGGATCCTGCGCCGTATGCCGAGATTGATGGCCTAGGACACTTTGATAAGGTTATCGACATCGATCAAAGCCCCATTGGCCGTACGCCGCGTTCAAACCCCGCCACTTACACTGGGATCTTTACCCCGATTCGTGAACTGTTTGCCGGCACACAAGAAGCACGGGCACGAGGCTACAAGGTGGGTCGCTTTAGTTTTAACGTACGCGGTGGCCGCTGTGAGGCCTGTCAAGGCGATGGGGTCATCAAAGTAGAAATGCACTTTTTGCCGGATGTGTATGTCCCTTGTGATGTGTGTAAGGGCAAACGCTACAACCGCGAGACACTTGAAGTACGCTATAAAGGCAAAACCATCGATGAAGTCCTGGCAATGACAGTGGAAGACGCGCGTGAATTCTTTGATGCAGTGCCAGCCATTAAGCGTAAGCTGCAAACCTTGATGGATGTTGGCTTGAGCTATGTGCGCCTAGGCCAAGCGGCGACGACCTTGTCTGGTGGTGAAGCGCAACGGGTGAAGTTAGCCCGAGAGCTGTCCAAACGCGATACCGGTAAAACCTTATATATTCTTGATGAGCCAACCACAGGGTTACACTTTCATGATATTCAACAACTGCTCAATGTTCTCCACCGCCTACGTGAGCAAGGGAATACTATTGTGGTTATTGAGCATAATTTAGATGTGATCAAGACGGCCGACTGGATCATCGATCTGGGGCCTGAGGGCGGCAATGGCGGGGGTGAAATTATCGCCCAAGGCACACCGGAATCGATTGTCGATGTGATCGGCAGTCACACGGCCCACTTCCTCAAGCCAATGTTGGAGCGATAATGACGTTAGTGCTGCCGCCTAGTCGTGTCATACGCAAGCCGTTGACGGTGCCCTTTTTGGTGACCTTAACGGTATTGTGGCTGATTTGTCTGCCTCTTTACTCGGTTGCTCTGCCGCTGGTAGGCATACGTCACCCGGCGGCGGCGCTATCATTACTCACCTTGGCATTTGCGCTTGGGTTCGCCAGTTTGGAGGTTATCCGTCAACACACATGGCGAGCCACTCGGCTGACCGGCACATTGGCACTTGCGACCGGCTTGGCGATGATGCCCTATTTTTATCCGCAGGCACTGGGCCACAATAGTGGCTATGCGCTCATCGTTTTAGCGCTAAGCTTTGGTTTTTTCTCAGCCCTACAGCAGTTTATTTTTAATCACGCCCAACGACAAAAACTACTGGCCGTCTTATTGTTGGCCTCCTGGTTAGCGGTATTGTCGGTATTAGGGAACCAGCCTCCGCCGGGCATGGCACCCTTTATGTTTGATCAATGGGTCCCTCACCTCCCTCCAGCCGTGACTCACACCTTATTGTTAACCGGAGTCACGCTCGCCGCCTACATTTTGGCCAGAGAGCCCAGTGGTCGATATCGTCACCCGGTTAGCCAAGGCTTACTCGCGTTAACACCGCTTGTGTTGATTCCGATATTGGCGATGCAAGAGCAACCCTTACTGTTGCTATTCGCCCTGTGTGCGATTGGCTTACAACAAGTGTATTTAGCCCGGTTTGCCTCGCGACGCCAGCATCGTATGTGGATGATCGCTATCTCGGCAGGGGCATTTTTGGCGGTATTTGGTCTCAGTGGTCAAGACAACTGGCACTGGCTCACCGCCGACGATCAGCGCGCACTGATGCTGGCGTGGCAGCAATGGCAAATGACGCCATTTTTTGGAGTGGGCATGGGCAATGGTCAGTCAACGTTGCTATTACTGTCTGCCTCACAACCGAATCATTCCGGCCCGGTGACGTTACCCAGTGCTTTAATCCTGTGGCTCCTTGAAGGGGGGCTCGTTATCGCCTGCGGCTATCTTGTGGTGTTGGCCGCGCTAACACTTCGTATTCTACGTGCACCGTCAGGAACACGTAGAATATTGATCGCCTTAGTATTGCCACCACTGACCGGCCTGATGATTTATCCAGCCAGTGGCACACAGTGGTTTAACGGGGTATTGTTATTGATTTGGTTATATTGGTTAGACAACTTAACCGGTCGATATCGTCGTTATCCCGTGTTTTCACACCGTTATAGTCAGCGTGTCGCGAGCCGTAGTGTGATCATGGCGCTGGTGCTCGTCACCTTACTGAGCTTGTCATCCGTTTACCTCGCCAATCGCTATCTGCGTGATTCCTTATTAAGTTCGCAGCGTTTTACCTTGTATCAGCAACACCCATGGTGGCAGCAAAAACTGCACCGCGCGCAACAAGACCGTCACTTTCAAGCGAATTTGGCGCACTTATCTGACGTAGCACGCCACCAGCATTTGGATGATTTACTGCGTCAAGTCGCGCAACGCCCACGCTTTTCGGGCTATCAGCATGCGTATCAGGTTGCGTTACAAATTGGTGATCATCAACGCGCACGCGATATTCAACAAGAAGCGCGCTATTTATACCCGCAAGCAAGCAAAGTATGGACCACTCGCCATACCTTGCCCGATACCTTAACGCCTTAACGTAACGCGTTTTCTAACGCTTTCAGACACAGCGCCACATTCTCATGCCGTGCCCCGTAGCCCATTAAGCCAATGCGCCACGCTTTACCGGCGAGATCGCCCAAGCCGGCACCAATTTCGAGATTATAGGTCGTGAGCAGGTGCTGACGTACTGCCGCATCGTCCACGCCATCCGGAATAGTGACCGCGTTAAGCTGCGGCAAACGGTAAGGCTGATCAACCACAAAAGTGATACCGAGCTCATCCAGCCCTGCTTTGAGGTGTTGATGCATGTCTTGATGACGTTGCCATGCATGCTCAAGCCCTTCTTGATAGAGCCGCAATAAAGACTCATGCAAGGCATACAAACTATTGACCGGCGCGGTATGGTGATAGCTGCGTTTCCCTTCTCCGCTCCAATAACCAAGCACCAGGCTTTGATCGAGAAACCAACTTTGTACCTTGTGGGTTCGCGATTGCATTTTAGCCACAGCACGCGGTGAGAAGGTGACAGGCGATAAGCCAGGGACACATGACAAACATTTTTGGCTACCGGAATACACGGCATCGAGCTGCCACTCATCGACTTTCAATGGCACGCCACCGAGTGAAGTCACGGCGTCGACAATGGTTAAGCAACCGTGCTCCCGCGCCAATCTCGCCAGTGTTTGCGCATCCGAACAAGCGCCGGTTGAGGTTTCAGCATGGACAAACGCAAGCGTGCTGGCATCCGGATGGGCTTTTAACGCAGCCTCAACTTTTTCTGGACTAACAGGCGCACCCCAGGCATCGTCGACCATCACTGCTGTCGCGCCGCAACGCTCGACATTTTCCCGCATACGATCGCCAAACACACCATTGCGACAGACAATCACTTTTTCACCCGGTTCAACTAAGTTGACAAAGCAAGCTTCCATCCCGGCACTGCCTGGCGCCGAAATCGCCAGGGTAAAAGGGTTATCAGTTTGAAACGCATATTGAAGCAGTTGTTTGACTTCATCCATCATCGCGATAAACAAAGGGTCAAGATGTCCGACAGTCGGACGGCTGAGTGCCTGTAGCACTGCAGGATAAATATCAGAGGGGCCCGGGCCCATTAACGTGCGAGCCACGGGCTGAAAAGATTGAATATCGGAAATTGAACGTGCCATAACCTTTCCTTGTTGTTGGTACACACAGATGACCGTTATAGCATATTTTTTCGCCATATCCCTATTGCCTGGCACGTGAACTGTGTGATCGCTGGACAATTTTGCCAAGGCACTGATCGTGACCAAAAGGCAGTTGACACCCTGTCATCTCGCCCGTAATGTAAATGCTGTTCACGGGATAACCAACCCGGGACTGAACATGCAGAAGAGGTGCATTTCTCAGGCAGTTATCATGCGGAGCCCCACTCCAAGGTATGATAATCAGGGGAGACAATGCCGAGGTGGCGTAAGCTTGGGGGCGAAACGCTGCCGGCCTAGGAGGCTGAATCCTTCAGGCTGTCACTTGTCATCCCTACAGGAAGACAGGTGGAGCGCTTCTGGCAGTCCATGCCTGCCGTTTGCTCTTCCTTCTTTTTTGCGGTCCCTACAGCGGTCACGATGTGACTTCTGATGTTCCCCATAATGAATTGATTAAGACCCATTTGTATGATGAGAGGGGAAAAGGACGTGAACCCATTACCACCGATTTCAGTCGCTAAGTTTGGCGGGACGAGCGTTGGCACTATCGATGCCATGCAACAAAGCGCTGATGTTATCGAGCAAAACCCACATACCCGCTTTGTGGTGATCAGTGCGTGCGCAGGCGTCACCAATCACTTGGTTGCACTGGCACAAGGGATCAACGACCCACAAGTCCGTCAAGACAAACTGGTTGCCATCACCGCTATCCATCAAGCGATATTAAACGCGCTTCCCGCTTGCCAGGACACGCAAACAGCAGTCGATGACTGGCACCAAACGATTGCCGACTATGCAAATACCGCAACCTCTGCCCCCAGTACAGCGTTAACGGATGCGTTGGTCGCTTGTGGTGAGCTCATCTCAACCTATATTTTTACTCACTTGCTCAATAGCCGAGGCATGGCCACGGTGAGGGCCGATGCGCGAGCGTTATTACGCACCGATAGTCACTTCGGCTGTGCCCAACCGGATCGACAACAAACCAAGATTCAGTGCCAGAACCAATTACTCCCCCGCTTAGCGACGCATTTAGTGGTCACGCAAGGGTTTATCGGTGCTGATGCGAACGGGCATACCACCACCTTAGGCCGTGGCGGCAGTGACTACAGTGCCGCGTTATTCGCCGAGGCGATCGGAGCAGAAAGTTTGGCCATCTGGACCGATGTCCCCGGGATTTATACCACCGATCCACGAGTGACTGATCGTGCTCGTCCTATTAGTGAAATTAGCTTTAGCGAAGCTTCGGAAATGGCTACCTTTGGTGCCAAGATCCTCCATCCATCGACGTTAGTGCCCGCGGTACGCCAGCATATCCCGGTATTTGTCGGCGCGGCGAGAGCCCCCGAACAAGGCGGTACCTGGATCCGTGAGCAAGCGCACTCAGCGCCGCTGTTTCGTGCCGTAGCCCTCAGGCGCAACCAGACCATGGTGACACTGACCAGCTTAAACATGTTTCATGCTTGTGGTTTTTTGGCCAAGGTGTTTGAGATCTTGGCGCGCTTTGAAATCTCAGTCGATTTAATCACGACCTCGGAGGTCAGTGTCTCTCTGACGCTGGATCAAACCCATACCCAGGGTGACGCACCGCAGCTGCCGGAGGCTGCCATCGCCGAGCTCACGCAGTTATGTCAGGTAGAGATCTGTGCGAATCTAGCGGTTGTTGCGCTGATCGGTAACGATATGAATCACACACCGGGCGCGACAGCGCCGGTATTTAGTGCGCTTGCTCAATATAAACTGCGCATGATTTGCTATGGTGCCAGCAATCACAATATCTGTGTGGTGGTCGACGATCACGACGCGACCCATGTCGTACAGCGGTTACACGCTGACTTATTTGAGTAAAAAAAGGCCAGCACATGTGATGTGCTGGTCTTTTTTCATTAGGCGTTTAAGTTTGGCCCGAGCCATTTTTCCGCGTCTTTGCTGCTCCACCCTTTGCGCGCCGCATAACTGTCACGTTGATCATCTTGAATCTTCGCCACCGCAAAGTAGCGTGATTCAGGATGTGAGAAGTACCACCCCGACACAGATGCGCCTGGCCACATGGCATAGCTTTCGGTGAGTGTCATGCCCGTATGCGCTTCTACCGAGAGCAACTGCCAAATTTTTCCTTTCTCGCTGTGCTCAGGGCAGGCAGCATAACCCGGAGCCGGCCGGATCCCTTGGTATTGCTCCCGGATCAAGGCATCGTTATCGAGCGTCTCATTGGGCGCATAGCCCCACAATGAGATCCGAATTTGCTGGTGCAGGTATTCTGCAAAGGCTTCTGCTAATCGATCGGCGACCGCTTGGATCATGATCGCGTTGTAATCATCCCCTGCAACTTTATAACTTTCCGCCAAGGCATACTCGCCAATGCCGCCTGTCACCGCAAACGCACCAATCCAATCAGGCTGACCACTGGTTTTCGGCGCGATAAAGTCCGACAAGCAATAATTGGCGCCGCGTGGCTTTTTGGTTTGCTGACGTAAATGGTTCAGTACCGTGCCCACCGTTTGCCGTGATGTGTCAGTATACACCTCGATATCGTCCTCTAGGCTGTTGGCAGGAAAGACACCACACACCCCTTTTGCGGCGATCAAGCCTTCGTGCTCAAACCGGTCGAGCCAAGCATTAGCGTCTTCATACAAACGGCGAGCTTCTTCACCCACCAGCTCGTGGTCTAAAATCGCCGGGAATTTGCCGCTCAGGGACCAGGTCATAAAGAAAGGGGTCCAATCGATATACTGACGTAATGTCGCTATCGAGACATTATCGTAAACATGGACGCCCGGCCTCGCCGGCTGGGGCGGCGTGTAATGGGCCCAATCGGTTTGCCATTTGTTTGCCCTTGCCGCGTCCAGGGTGACAGGCGGAGTGCGGGGTGTCTTGCGTTGGTGCTGCTCTCGTACTGACACATACTCTTTTTGTAAGCGCGCGACAAAGTCCGGATATTGAGCCGGCGATAATAGCGATGCACAAACGCCAACGGCACGTGACGCATTCGACACATACACTACAGGAGCCTGGTAATGCTGCTCTATTTTCACCGCGGTATGCGCTTTGGATGTGGTCGCCCCCCCAATCAATAGCGGAATATCAAACCCTTGCCTTTCCATTTCTTTGGCGACATTCACCATTTCATCCAACGACGGCGTGATAAGGCCTGACAAACCAATAATGTCGACTTGCTCCTCGCGCGCCACTGACAGGATTTTATCGGTCGGCACCATCACACCGAGATCAATAATCTCGAAGTTATTGCATTGCAGCACTACGCCGACAATGTTTTTGCCAATGTCATGCACGTCGCCTTTTACCGTGGCAAGTAAGATCTTGCCATTGGTCTGCCCTTGCTGCTTTTCAGCGTTGATATAAGGTTCAAGATAGGCCACGGCTTGTTTCATCACCCGCGCCGACTTCACCACTTGCGGCAGGAACATCTTACCTTCGCCAAATAAGTCTCCCACCACATTCATGCCCGCCATTAGTGGGCCTTCTATCACTTCCAACGGTTTACTCGCCGCCGCTCGAGCTAGCTCAGTATCTTCAACAATAAATTCGGTAATGCCTTTAACCAGTGCATGTTCAAGCCGTTTATCCACTGGCCAACTGCGCCACTCCGCGGTTTCTGCCACTTCGTTTTCACCGCGGTCGCGGTAGCTGTCCGCCAACGCCAGTAAACGTTCCGTGGCGCCATCGTCTTTGTTAAGCACCACATCTTCCACCGCCACACGCAGCGATTCAGGCAAATCATCATAAATGGCTAACTGGCCAGCATTGACGATGCCCATGTCCATACCGTTTTTAATGCAATGGTAGAGAAACACCGCATGGATCGCCTCACGCACTGGGTTGTTTCCGCGAAACGAAAAAGACACGTTAGACACGCCACCTGAAATCATGGCATGCGGCAGGGTTTGTTTGATATCTGCGACCGCATTGATGAAGTCGACCGCGTAGTTATTATGCTCATCAATGCCGGTGGCCACCGCGAAGATATTAGGATCAAAGATAATGTCTTCCGGCGGGAAGCCGACTTGGTCAACCAGCAGGTGATACGCGCGCGTGCAAATCTCGACTTTACGTTCACGTGTATCAGCCTGGCCTTGCTCATCAAACGCCATCACAATCACAGCGGCACCGTATCGACGGACTAAGTGGGCTTGTTGAATAAACGCGGCTTCCCCCTCTTTAAGAGAAATTGAGTTCACAATCCCTTTACCTTGGATACACTTCAGTCCGGCTTCAATGATCTCCCACTTTGAGGAGTCAATCATCACCGGTACCCGAGCAATATCGGGCTCAGCCGCACACAGATTGAGAAAACGTACCATGGCTTGCTGTGCATCCAACATGCCCTCATCCATATTGATATCGATGATTTGCGCCCCGTTTTCCACTTGCTGTAACGCCACCTCAAGCGCTTCGTCGTATTGTTCTTCGACGATTAAACGCTTAAAACGCGCCGACCCAGTGACATTGGTGCGCTCCCCCACGTTCACGAACAGGCTTTCAGCATTAATAGTTAGCGGTTCGAGCCCTGATAGTCGACATGCCACAGACTGAGAGGGGCGCGCACGGGGGGCATGTTTCGCCACCACCTCGCTGATCGCTTGAATATGCTCGGGTGTGGTACCACAGCACCCACCCACCAGGTTAATAAAGCCAGAAGCGGCCCATTCGTCGATATGTTTTGCCATGTCTTCAGGCGAGAGATCATATTCGCCAAACGCATTGGGTAAACCGGCATTGGGATGAACCGAAACAAATCCTTCGCAGATCTCACTGAGCTCTTTGACGTACTGACGCAATTCGGCTGGCCCCAGCGCACAGTTCAAACCAAAAGAAAGCGGTTCGACGTGGCGTAAAGAGTGATAAAACGCCGCGGTGGTTTGCCCAGAGAGCGTACGACCAGACGCATCGGTGATGGTGCCAGAGATCATAATGGGTAAGCGCACACCTCGGGCATCAAAGACTTTTTCAACAGCAAAGGCACAGGCTTTCGCGTTCAAGGTATCAAAGATGGTTTCCAACATGATGAGATCAACACCACCATCCATCAACGCCTCAGTGGACTCCGCATACCCCTCAACCAATTGATCAAAGGTGACATTACGAAAGCCAGGATCGTTCACATCTGGAGAGATAGAGCAAGTGCGATTCGTGGGTCCGAGAACCCCAGCAACAAAGCGTGGTTTTTCTGGGGTTTTCGCCGTCCAGTGGTCAGCCACGTCGCGAGCAAGACGCGCAGCAGCTAAATTTATCTCCGCACTGATGGCCTGCATGTCGTAATCGGCCATGGCTATCTGGGTCGCGTTGAACGTATTGGTTTCTATGATGTCCGCGCCCGCGGCCAGATAGTCGCTGTGTAACGCTGCTATTTTTTCAGGCTGCGTCAGTACCAAAAGGTCATTGTTACCTTTCACATCACAATGCCAGTCTTTAAAGCGTGCGCCGCGGTAATCGGCTTCGCCGAGTCCTAAGCCTTGGATCATGGTGCCCATACCGCCATCGATCACCAAAATACACGTAGAGAGACGCTGTGTTAATCGATCCATTCTTACCCCGTGATATCACCATCCTGATTGCGATAGTTTTATCCTACCACAGCCATTTTGGAAATCTAGACGTCTATAAATATCGATTAATTTTGATCTATTTCAATTCAGCTGTTCGTTTTGAGCGCAATTTCTATTAATATTTTGTAACTCTTTCATTCCTCGTCGTACTAGGAAGCTGCATGTCTACCTACGCAATCCTCAGTTTCATGGCTGCTGCTGCCATCTTTATCGCCTTTATTAATAGTAAAATCAGCCGAGTACAAACGACTATCGCGATCACTGCAAGCTCTCTACTCCTTTCTCTTTTGATCGTGATCGCCGGTCAATACCAAGCCATTCCGTTAAAGGCGATGGCAGAGCAAATATTGACCGATATCCACTTTGATGCCTTTTTACTCAAAGGCGTACTCGGTTTCCTTTTATTTGCGGGCGGTATTGGTGTCAAGCTTCCCCATTTCTCTGATCAAAAATGGGAAATCACCACCCTCGTCCTCGGCGGCCTGTTGGTCTCTGTCTCGCTGGTTGGTGCGGGTATTTGGGGCGTCTTCCAACTGATCGGCATTCCTTTTGATTTTATCTATTGTTTATTGTTTGGGGCGCTGATTTCTCCAACCGATCCTATCGCGGTGTTGGCCATTGTTAAGCGGCTACAGGCACCTAGGCGGATCACCACCCAAATCGAGGGAGAGTCACTGTTTAACGACGGGATCGGGATTGTTATTTTCGTGACGCTTTTTACCTTGGCGTTTGGCGACAGCGATCCGACACTCGGTGGTACGATCGCATTGTTCTTACAAGAAGCTATCGGTGGGATTTTATACGGTCTGATATTGGGTTACCTATTTCACCGTTTGATCTGCGCGACCAATGACCATTCCATGGAACTGCTACTGACATTGGCTATTCCTAGCGCGGGGTATGTGCTCGCCGATATGTTGCATGTTTCCGGGCCACTGGCGATGGTAGTCTCTGGCATTATGATCGGTAACTGGACTCGCTTTATTGGCTTCTCCAAAGAGAGTGAGGATCATCTGGACCATTTTTGGGAATTGGTCGATGAGTTTTTGAATAGCTTACTGTTCTTATTGATCGGGGTCAGCCTGTTACAGATTAGCTTCCACAAGGAAGACTGGATCATTATGGCCGCAGTTGTACCCGTTGTACTGTTCGCCCGTTATCTCAGTGTGAAAGCCTGCTATTTCGGCTTCAATCGCTTTCGTCAATACAACCCTTGGGCCATTCGTATTTTGAGTTGGGGAGGCCTAAGAGGTGGCTTAGCCCTTGCCATGGCCATGGCAGTGCCGGCTGGTGTGATGGTCGTCCCTGAGAAGAATATCGACGTCCGTGAACTGATTTTAATCATGACTTATGCGGTGGTGGTTTTCTCTATTCTCGTACAAGGATCGACCATGACAGGAATGGTTGATAAAGCCAATGCCGCTCAAGAGAAAATCGATAATCCCCGTGTATAAACACTCTTTCTCAACAAGGCGCCAATTAGGCGCCTTTTTGCTATTCGTCGAGCGTAAAGTTAGATTGTGAAAATTCAGCCAGATTAAACGGCGTCAGCTGATAGACACAATAGTTCAACCAATTGGCAAAGAGTAAGTGCCCATGACTCCGCCAACTCACATAGGGGGGTTGAGACGGATCATCATCAGGATAATAGTTAATCGGGACGACAGGCTCCATCCCTTCTTCAAGATCGCGATGGTATTCATGATGCAGCGTATGTGAGTCATATTCGGGATGACCTGTCACAAACACATTACGTTTATCCTTGGTCGCCGCCAAGTAAGTGCCCGCTTGTGCTGAGGTGGCGAGAATATCGAGATCCGTGTGTTCGTCCAGAAAGCTTGGCGAAAAGTCAGCGTACCGCGAGTGAGGGGCGAGAAAGCTATCATCAAACCCCCGCAATAAAGGATGCGTAGCCAGTGCTTCATTTACCTGGTGCTGATAGACGCCAGATAACTTCTCTTTGCGCGTTTTTTTGGGTAAATCGTAAAGAAGCTTTAAACCCGCTTGAGCCGCCCAGCAAACGTAAAGGGTAGACGTAACATGCTGATGCGCCCAATTCATCACATCTTGCAAATGCTCCCAGTAAATCACATCTTCAAACTGCACCAAGCCCAATGGTGCCCCGGTGACGATAAGACCATCAAAGTTGCGTTCACGCACGGCTTCAAACTGGCGATAGAAGGTGTCTAAGTGTTCCGTTGGCGTGTTTTTACTGGGTCGGTTATCAATACGTAAAAGCTCGACATCAACCTGTAAAGGGCTATTAGAGAGCAAGCGCATAAATTGCGTCTCGGTTTCAATTTTTTTGGGCATTAAGTTGAGTAACAACACCTTCAATGGGCGAATGTTTTGGCTCACCGCACGCGTCTGCGACATAACGAAAATGTTTTCTCGACGCAAAATATTGGTGGCGGGGAGCTGATCCGGGATTTTTATCGGCATCACTGCCTCCTGAAGATTTAAGATGTTTAGACGTCCAGATATCTAATAACATACCCCAGTGACCCATGAAGCTCAAGCAATAATCAACGCCCAGAGATGCCCGAATAAGTAAGAATAGTGAAAGGGTAACAACACCAAACAAAAAGGTGAGGTAAAAATGGGGCAGTCGGGATATAAGAAAGGAATGAAGTATTTTAAAAAACACTATAAACGAAAAAGCCCTCCGCGAATGCGGAGGGCTTAAAATAAGCTCTTGGCAGTGACCTACTCTCACATGGGGAGACCCCACACTACCATCGGCGCAGTAACGTTTCACTTCTGAGTTCGGCATGGGTTCAGGTGGTGCCGTTACGCTATGGCCGCCAAGAAAATTCTGGTGCTGATAGGCAGATTTGAACTGCCGACCTCACCCTTACCAAGGGTGCGCTCTACCAACTGAGCTATATCAGCAAAATCGTTATCAACGTTTTACTCGGTGTTTTGTCATCAAAGTCTTACACTTAATTGCTTTGATGCTTAAATTTTTGCTAACTAAAGC
>NZ_JABWMG010000001.1:0-225198 GCF_013366455.1 Salinivibrio sp. EAGSL
TACCTACGGCGAGTCTTGTCGAAGATGTTACATTTTATGTGGATGCTGGCAAAAAAGCTCTTGAAGAACGCGGGCTAATTGTTGACAAGCTTGAAATTTCAACTGCAACCAAGGAAAAAATAGATAGTACGCTCAAAAAGAATGACTACATCTATGTTACTGGTGGTAATACCTTCTTTCTCCTTCAAGAGCTGAAAAGAACAGGAACGGACACAGTTATATATGAACAGGTAAATTCAGGGAAAATGTATATTGGTGAGTCTGCTGGTTCCATTGTGCTTTCACGCAATATTGAGTATGTAAAAGACATGGATGATTTCACTGCCGCGCCGAACATTGGCTCGTTTTCATCATTAGGAATGATTGATTTTTATCCGGTTCCTCACCACACAAACTTCCCATTCAAAGAGGCAGTCGAGAAAATCATCTCTAGTTATGAAGAGGAAATAGATCTTTGCCCCATTAGTAACACACAAGCGATTGTCATACATGACAATAAATTTGAAGTCTGGGGTGACAAAACTTAACAAGTTACTGCATTGGAAAAATAACTCGCTGACGCTCGTCATTTTCCAGTGAGTAAAGCGTTATGTTCAGGAGGTGAACTTGAAAAACTATTTACCCGAATTTTTGGGTGTTTTATTTGCATTGTTACTCATAAATGCATGGTATTTATCTGGTATTGCGATCGAGCAAGGCGTAGTGCCTATATATTACGAGCATATTATACGGGCTCTAACTGTCGCTGGCAGTGCTGGCTTTGGTGCAACTCTTGCCTTCAAGTTTAACAATCGGCTTGAGGGTATTAAAAATGAAAGAATTGAGTTAAAAGAGAAAGCACAAAATGCAGCCATTTTGAACAAAGCCTTATTAAACATAGCTATGCAGTTGAATACTATCGGCAACATGAAGAAAAAGTTGTCTAAGTACAATACGATACATGATAAAGCTTTCTCGATGAATGCTGAGAAAAACTTTAACGACAATGCCATTGTTGATATAAATGAAATTGCTTTAATATTAACCTCTAAACCTCAGTTGTTACTGGAAATTAATAATGTACAAGATGGTTATATTCAAACAATTGAATCTTTTAAAATACGAAATGAGCACTACTTAAATATCTTGCAGCCTAAGATGTTTGAATTGGGTTTGCTTGATCCTAAAGCAACGATTGGTGAGTATGAAGATGCACTACCACCTCCAATATTTAAGGCTGCATACCAGTCTGTAGAAGTACTGGAAACAAATGTTTTAGAGACAGAAAAGGGGCTAAAGATCATATTTCGAAGTTTACGAGATGCATGCAAAGAGATATTGCCGGAACATAAGTTCATTGTCCTAAACTGAACATAACAAATAAGAATAAGTGTCGCGCAGCCGACACTTTATTTGGGTGTTGAATAAGCCCGTTGCTTTATTAAGTAAATAGCTCGAATGCGGATCAGTAGGCGCTGCGTCTAGCACTTTTTTCAGCGCGAGAGCAGCCAAGAAGTAAGCGGATACATTGTTATATTAAAAAATGATGCTTGGTGAAATAAACACTACAAAATAATTGATTAGACATGGTTACCTCCGCTATTAAAGAGCGCACCTAAGTGTGGCAGATCCTAAACAGGGGGGATCTATGTTATTAGTTATATCTATGCAACTACTTGAAGCGATAAAATATTCATACATATTGATGTCGTCAATTAATTAAATATAGGGTTACATATGTCAATTCAAAACCTAAATGCTGGCGATATTGTCGTCAGCAACTTCGGTGTTTATCAGCACTGGTCTTTAGTTTCAGACGCTTTGTGTGAAAAGGGTCTGCCTATGCTTATTTCTGCAACTCAGAGAAATGGTACCGTTCAAGAAGAAAACTGGGATGTAGTAACCCAAGGTAAACATACCTATCCAGCTAAAGTTACTTACGACCGCCCAGTACCAGAGGTGCTCGAACTCGCTCGTTCTCAAATTGGACAGTGGAAATACTCATTAACAGACCGAAACTGTGAGCATTTCGCTAAATGGGCAACAGGATTAAAAATGTCTTCGACTCAAGTTGTTGCTGGTGCAACTGGTGCTGTTTTGGGTGCAAGTTTAATTGGTTTATACTCAGAAAATCCGAAGTTTGCTAAATTTCTCGGTGGTTCATTAGCTCTGGGTGGTTTAGCCGTTTTAGCTACTAAAGCCGTTGAGGAAAAATAGGTAAGACAAACGGCTATTTCGCCAATCACTAGAGGATGGCGAGGCTTTTACCCCACATCATTCCTCCTCTGAGCATTGAGCCTAAGCTCACGTTCATCATACGTACAAAGGCAACAATGGCGAATATTGCTCATCTTCGTTAGGCGTTAGTGACGCTAACACTTATATCAATTTTCAATTAAAAACACTATGGAAAGTAATAATGAAATATAACAACCCCATCAACCCAAGTTGTATAGATAACTTGCTGGGTGAACTATGGCTCAATGAGGACTCTTTAGTCTTAGATGTTGGTTGTGGTAACGGCGAATTAATTAAAAGCGTTTTAGAAAAGTTTAACTGTCGGGCGGTAGTCATTGAAATTGATGAAAGGGAGATTGCTAAAGCCAAGGAAAACTTGGAGCCTTATTTAGATAAAGTCACCTTTCATAATGCAGCATTCAAAGATGTGGAACTGCCTAGGGGCGTATTTGATGCGTGCTTTAGCTTAGGCTCTACTCATGCTTTTGGCGATGTTGGTGAAGCTTTAGACCATGCATTGTCTGACATGAAGGCTCTCATAGCGTCTAATGGCGTAATTGTACTTGGGGATGCGTATTGGCGAAAAGAACCAGATAAAGAGTACTTACTCGCAACAGGTATTGATCCGCTAGAGTTACGTTCAAACCTTCAAAACATAGAAGCAGGAAATCAACTAGGCCTTGAATGCGCTTATGTCGTCCATTCTTCTTATCAAGATTGGGATACGTTTGAAAGCTCGTTTTGGCTAGCTGCTGAACGCGAGTTGTTGCTAGACCCTGAAAATATCGAGCTATTGGATAAAGTAAAAACGAGACGACATTGGAAAGATGCGTATTTGAGGTGGGGGCGAGAAACAATGGGGTTTGCTCTATACCTATTCATTCACGCTACACCCCAAAGCATCTAAAAAATGAGTCTGAGGCTCTCCCAGTCTGAATAACGCTGTGAGCCTGGCACACTTAGCGCCATGGAGGGCATAACAATATGAGACCGAGTAGATTCAATTTCTCTGCGTTGCTCGTTGGGGCGATGGCAACATTTGTGGGGATTGGCGTGGCGCGGTTCGCCTACACACCAATTATTCCTGCACTCGTAGAAGCCAACTGGTTTACGGCCACGGAAGCGGCATACTTGGGGGCCGCGAATCTGCTCGGCTATCTCGGTGGAGCGATTGGCGCGCACATCCTCTCTGAACGATACAAACTCCGTTATGTGCTTGGGGGCGCTTATATCGCAGTCGCGTTAAGCTTCTTTCTTTGTCTGAGCCCGATCGGCTTCGTGTGGTTCTTTATCTGGCGATTTGTGTCTGGTTTTGCCGGTGCAACCTTGATGGTGGTCGGTCCCTCTCTGGCACTCTCAAGTACGCCTGCTTCACAACGACCAGCTACTGGAGCGATAGTTTTTACCGGTATCGGAATTGGGGCTTTTTTGTCGGCCACCGCAATTCCGTTATTGTTAAATGTAGGGCTTGTTTTAGCCTGGGTTGGGCTCGGGGTACTTGCTGTTGCAGCTGGCCTTATCGCCGATAGGGCGCTCGCAGGCTTGAAATCATTACCAGCTATTCCCCATTCAGGTAATGGGTCAGAGGGCTTAACCGCTGCACAGAAATGGAGCATCGGAATCGTCATGGCGGCGTATGCGATGGACGGAGTCGGCTTTGTTCCCCATACGGTTTTCTGGGTAGATTATCTTGCACGTGAAGTCGGTATGGGGCAGACCATCGCGAGTTTCCAATGGGCTGTTCTGGGTGTCGGTGCTGTTTTCGGACCTTTCATTGCCGGGAGGGCGGCTAAAAAGCTCGGTTGGCACGGGGCTCTGCTGTCAGGGTTTCTGGCAAAGTCCATCGCGACGGCATTACCGGTTATATCGGTATCGATGGCCAGTATCACGGTTTCATCCTTTGTCGTTGGAGCCATGATCCCCGGCATTGTTGCGCTCACAGCAGGGCGGCTTTCAGAGATTATGGGGCCTGCTGGTCATAAAAAGATATGGGGTATGGCGACCGCCATGTTTGCTGCATTTCAAGCAGCAGGCGGGTACGCTTTGGCATTTGTCTACGCCTTTCTTGGTACCTATGAACCTTTATTCAGCATTGGTGCCGTTATTCTGGCGAGCGGCGTCCTCTTGCTATCAACCCGATATCTTATTGTTCGAAAAGCCACACAGATGGAGAAAAATTGATATGGAACTGTATCTGAACACGACGTCGCCTTATGCAAGAGTTGTCCGAATCTGCGCGATTGAAAAGCAGTTGGATGATGTGAAGCTCATCTGGGTAGATCCTTGGGCGGATGACAATGCGTTGCTCACCGCCAATCCGAACGGAAAAATTCCCGTGCTTGTAACGGATAGGGGAGAGACTTTATCAGAATCCCTTCTCATCGCGTCATACTTGGACGGGCTTTCTTCGACGAACAGCTTGCTTGGTGCACCCAACTACACTGATGTCCTTGCTCTCTCGGGGCTTAGTCAGGGCCTTACCGATGCAGCTTTTATGACGGTTATTAATCGGAAGCACTTTGGGAAAGCGAGCGATAGTACAGTACTCGGCGTTCGTCGACAGAATGCCATTATCAGGTGCCTTCAGACGCTGGAGGATAGGGTGAATACTGACGTTATGCAGTCCGACATTAACCTTGGCCAGATTGTTACTGGCATTGCGCTGAGCTATATCGATTTTCGATTACCGGAGCTGCAATGGGGTGAAAGCCAGCCACTCCTCGCTGACTGGTTAACGAGGTTTTTAGAGCGTGCAAGTGTCAAAGAAACGGCCTTTACTTAGGTTTTGTAATGATTATTTTTAGTGACTATCGCCAAAATTACATTAGGTCGATATGGCTGGTTCCGATATTAAAGGCCTCACCAAATTAACGAGATATTTTAAAAATAAACTATATGTCAAAAGTCATTCTAGAAGGTTTTATTCTCGTGCCAGACGCTGATCTTCAGGCTGTGACGCGAGAGCTTGTTAATCATGAAAAGTTGACGTTGGAAGAGCCGGGTTGCTTGATCTTTAAGGTTCAGCAACATTCGGAGAACCCGCTGCGATTTGATGTTTATGAAGAGTTTGTCGATCGCTCAGCTTTTGATAAGCACCAAGAGAGAGTTAAATCATCCTATTGGGGAGCGGTTACGCAAAATGTCACGCGTCACTACCAGATCAGCGAATAGAGCCTGGGCTGAATACCATCGTTATTTATCGCGTATAGCCGCTAAAGCGTAAGGATACCCCCATGCACCTGACTTTCCGTCCCATCAATCTTGAAACCGATTTTGCTTATTGCGTGGCTGCACGTCGGGACGCTTTTGTGTGTAGCTTTGGCTCCGATGAGGGGGGGGGAAGATTTTTATCAGTGTTGGCTGCCAGCCTAAATACTTATTCGTGCCAATATGCGATTATGGCGCGATTGGATGTTTCAGTAGGTAGATGGTTTATGACACTGATATGCCGGTCAAAAAGGCTCAATGTGCGACAGTTTACACTCGACGATGCGCCGTTTATTGTGGAGCTGCTTAATGATGCGTCGTTTATACGCTATATCGCGGATAAAAAGGTGCGCACTGAACAAGATGCGATCGAGTATCTCCGTCACGGGCCGCTTGCGAGTTATCAAGCACACGGCTTTGGCCTGAATCTGGTAGAACGGCGGGAAGATGGTGAGCCCATCGGCATGTGCGGTGTGCTTAAGCGCGATGAGTTGGCATATCCAGATTTAGGCTACGCGTTTTTATCGCGTTACACCGGGCAAGGATACGCCACAGAAGCCGCCGAGGCGGTGCTTGAGGCAACCTTATTAGCAAGCGGACTGAACACCGTTCAAGCAGTGACCTTACCGGACAACCAACCCTCCAACCGCTTGCTCGAAAAGCTCGGGTTTCAGCTACAATGCCAAATCATGCTTTATGGGCATAGCAATAATCTATATGAATATACCCGCGCCTGAACGCCGTTAGGTGTTACTGAGCACTGTCACCCTGAACTGTGACGCGGTGCAACCGTCTGGGTGCGTCGCCATAATCGGTTACTGCGTAGTGTTGGGTGGCGCGATTATCCCAGATCGCCACCGAATGCTTTTGCCAGCGAAAACGAACGTGATATTTCGATTGGCGTGCTTGACTAAACAGTGTCGCCAGCCGTTGTTGGCTATCAGCCTCTGGCCACTCGGCAATCGCGTGAGTAAATTGCTCGTTAATAAATAGCACTTCTTGGCCGGTTTCTGGGTGGGTTTGCACCATGGCACGGCGAATAGGCGGGTAGTCTTGAGCGCGTTTCGAAACCACACTCTGGCCGTCGGCGTCTTGATGATCGTAACGGCTACCTTCAAAGGCGTGCAGTGCGTGAATGGTATTGAGCTGGCGTAGCTCGGTTTTTTCTTCCTCGGTTAGATCGGCCCATACTGCTGCCATGTCACACCAAATCGTATCCCCGCCATGTTCTGGTACATATTGCGCGTGTAAAACCGAGCATTTGGGCGGCACCGCTTGCCATGTCATGTCGGTGTGCCAATAGCTTTGGCTGGGTGGATTGCCGCGGCTGGTTTCAATTACGACCACTTGGTTGTTGTCGGGCAGGTGAGGGAAAAACGGGTGAGGAGGCTCAAGCTCGCCGAAGCGTTTTGCCAGTGCGACATGGTCGTTGGTTGAGAGAGGCTGCTCGCGAAAGAAAAGCACTTTGTAGCGTAAAAATGCTTGGTATAGCGCCGCAAACTCAGTGTCTGACAGCTGGGATAAATCGATATTATCGACTTGCGCCCCTAACGTATTGCCTAAAGGGGTTATCTTCATTTGAACCATACCTTACCGCCAATGAATTTGTAGGCTGGTGTGCCTCGCATTAGGGTGTCACGCGCAAAGGGCTGTTGGCACTGAGGGCAGTGACACGGCGTGGTGGTGGCATCCTCAACAATCCTTTCTTTAAAGCACTTCACCAATGCACCTTTGCCGCCTTTGCGATATTTAAATAGTGGCGCATTACAACGTTTACAGAAAATATCGACGGTTTTGATGGGGCCTTTTTTATTCGGTTTTGCCATTTTGATTGCTCGAGCGCCACTACATGCCGAAAGCTTGATAGTGACGAGTCGGGCGTAGGCTGTCAATCAGCTATCGTTTAATGACGCTTTACGTTATTAACGCTTGGCAACCATAAACAAAAGCCAACACGGGTGATCGTGTTGGCTATCGTTCCCGCCTCACAGCCAATGTAAGTGTAAAGGGCTTTTTTTGCTTAGTTCGCGATTTTCACGCGGATTTTGCTCTTTGCAACGCTGGCCAAGTTCAGTGCGGCAATTGCAGCGTTGGCCTGGGCATCGTCAGGCATAGTCACAAAAGCAAAGCCTTTGGATTCGCCAGTCTCTTGATCCAGCACCAGATTGCAGTCGGTGACGTCGCCGTGTTCAGAAAACAGCTGACGGAGTTCTTGTTCGGTGGTGGTGCGTGCAAGGTTGCGAGCTAAAAGTTTCATTATTGTCCGTTAATATCGAGGTAACAACACCGATTGTCTCAGTAAAGGATGCCACGACCAAGTAATAGTTTGGCTTTCTTATCGATACGTTAGCCTTGAGTGCTGCTCAGCCGACGTTTATGCGTCGCTTTCCCCTAAGTCATGATTGATTTTATCCAGCAGTGCAATAAGTTGCTGGGCTTGCTGATCATCAATGCTAGGAAACTTACAACGAATCTTTTCAGGAATTTCCGCTGCTTGGTGCTGCAGCTCAATGCCTTTGCCCGTCAATGTTACCCACCGCTTTCGCTTATCGTCTTCGTCTTTCACGATGGTGAGCAAGCCTTTATCGCTCATCTTTTTCAAAATCTGCGTCATCGCGCCACCATCAATGCCGGTTTTCTCAACCAGATTTGCGATCGCGAGTCGGTCAGTTTCCCACAGCGCCATCATCACCACATATTGCGGGTAGGTGAGATCAAGCTCGGTCAGCCAGGTGCGGTAGGCGCGCGAAATACCGTTGGAGGCCTTGTATAAGCGGTGACAGATTTGGCTATTGAGCTTCAATTGGGGATAGGTCATGGCTTGTCATTGTCCGTGTGTCTAGTGAGTATTTTATTTTGTGCGCAAAGTATTTGCAATGCTGGGTTATACGATCTATTGTTTTGCATGCAAAATAAATCTGATGTAAGCGGGCTTCACCGTACTTGCTGAGTACGAGAAAGCCACAAGCGGACTGAGACACAGGAGAGTGAAATGAAAGAGCTACAAAGTGTTGCCTATACAGCAAAAGCCACCGCTACCGGAGGCCGCGAAGGGTCTGCAAAATCCGATGATGGGCGTTTAGATGTGGCGCTTTCCACGCCTAAAGGGCTCGGCGGAAACGATGGCGAAGGCACTAACCCTGAGCAGCTTTTTGCTGCCGGCTATGCGGCGTGTTTTATTGGTGCGCTGCGTTTGGTGGCGGGTAAAGCAGGCGTGACCTTGCCCGAAGACACCCACATTAACTCAGAAGTGTCGATTGGCCCCATTGATGGTGGTTTTGGTATTGCAGTGAAGCTGGCAGTGTCTGTTGGTGATCTGGATAAAGACACCGCGCATTCATTGGTCGAGCAAGCGCACCAAGTCTGCCCATATTCTAATGCCACGCGCGGCAATATTAAGGTTGAACTGTCAGTGATTTAACCTAGCGGGCACGCTATGATAGGGAGCACTGTTAAGCAGGGCTCCCTTTTTTATGTCCGCTCTTTAAGGAAGCAGCGCGTTGTTCGGTGCTCCCTAACCTCGAGTGCTCAGCATTGACCGCTAAGACTATTGACCACGAAGACTAACACGCAAGCCCTATACCAATAACAAGGATGATGAAAGCTAACATGCCAGATGCCACCACCAGTAAGCTTACCGAGATAAATGTCGCCCCGCTAACGAATGAAGACATAGAGGGTGTTCGAGAGGTATCGTTACCTCACCAACAAGTAAAGTTTGCGGGGACCGCAGACGAATTTCTTGCTGAGGACAGTGAGACTATTCACCGCCATGTGATCAAACGAGCGGGCGAGACGGTAGGCTTTTTTAAACTTGATACCGACTATACGTCTCAGTATGACTTTTGCCCGCCAAAGACGTTAGGCCTGCGCATGTTTGTAGTGGATGCGCGTTATCAAGGGCAAGGTCTAGGCACCGGTGCGGTTAAAGCTTTGCTTAAGTATTTGCCCGTTGCTTATCGTGATTTCAATTGGGTGTATCTCACTGTGAACTGTCAAAACCCGGCCGCTAAAGCCTGTTACCAAAAAGGCGGCTTTACTGATACAGGCGAGCTGTACTGGGGCGGCGCGGCAGGGCCTCAGCATATTATGTATGCTGCGATTGACGCCGATAATAAGGGCAAAGCGCAATGAGAAAGGGCAGAACCACAACGTTTGGTCATATGCGACAATGGCTTAGAGCAGGCTTAGACTTGCACACGATGTGCCAACAGACAGCTCGAATCATGAGTGTGTTGTTTGTCGGGGGGCTATCAACGGGGGCCTATGCGCAAGGGTTGGATTTTCGCGTTGAAACCGGCGGGGTGACGTTTAGCAAAAATGATGTCAGCATCCCCGGAGATACCGGCACTCGCTTTGATATGACCGATTTAACCGGCCGAACCGCAACGCCTTACTTGCGTTTGTATGGCACGTATCAGTTCAATCCCCAGCACGCGGTACGGCTAACCTTTGCGCCTCTCTCTGTCGATGGTCGTGGCACGCTGTCAAAAAGCATCCAGTTTCAGGATCAGCGCTTTGCCGCCGAGCAAGCCATTGATGCGGATTATCAATTCAATACCTATCGTGCGACATACCGCTGGACGTTTTACGATCAAGGCCCTTGGCAGTGGGGCGTCGGTGCCGCCGCCTTGGTGAGAGATGCTGAAATCACCCTCGCGCAAGGTGAAACAAAAGCAACGAAGTCCAACGTTGGCGTGGTGCCCTTGCTGCATGGCTATGGTCAATATCGTCTATCCGATCGCGCGGCGTTGATCTTGGATGTGGAAGGCGCGTGGTCACCCATGGGACGAGCGGTTGATGCGGCGCTGATGTTGGAGTATCACCTTGGCGATGGCTGGTATGGCGCTCTGGGGTATCGCACCCTAGAAGGTGGGGCTGACAACGATGAAGTCTATAACTTTTCTTGGCTTCACTATGGCCTAGCCAGCCTCCGGTACCGGTTTTAACTGCGAGGGAAGAAATGGAGATAGCGATCCAGCAAGGATGGCCGCTTGAGCAAGCACAACACGTCGCAGAGTTATATGAGCAGGCGTTTGGAATGAAGTTCGCACGGGCAATCCCTAATCAGGCAGCGCGCGTGGCTGTGTTGTCTCAGTGTTTTGTCCCAGACTTTTCGTTTGCCGCTATGCAAAACGGCAAGGTGGTGGGGTTAGCTGGGTTTCAAACCCAAGCCGGCGCATTGACACAGGGCATGGGCGCGAAACAGTTGATCGATAGTTTGGGGACCATCAAAGGCATTTGGGCCTGCGCGATATTGGCGCTGTTTGAGCGTAAAGCGGCACACAATGAATTGGTGATGGATGGCATTGCTGTTGATAGCGCGATACGAGGTCAGGGGATTGGTTCCCAATTACTGGATGCCATTCTCGATTATGCCCAAGCACATGGCTTTGAAAGCGTTCGATTAGATGTCATTGATAGCAACCCCAGAGCCCGCAAGCTTTATCAAGCCAAAGGCTTTGTCGCTACCAAAGAAGAGCGCTTTCCGCACCTAAAATGGTTAGTCGGCTTTTCAGGCGCCACCACCATGGTCAAGGCGCTGAACTAAAACAACAAGAGAGACAAGGATGTTTATTTCTCAATATCAATGAGATAGCCTAGTTCTATGATAGGAATAGGAACAAGCACATGGAATTAGTCGTCCCCACACTCAATCACCAAGCAGCCTTTACGCGCTTTTATGATGATTTTGCTCAGTTTGATCCCGAGAATGCCGATTACTATCGGCCGGGAAAAGATGATTTCGCCACTTACGTGACTCGGTTAACGGATGAGTCATTGGGTAAAAACCTTCGTAAAGGTTATGTGCCGTGTAGTCATTTTTGGCTGCTTGATGCTGAGCAACAAATCATTGGCGCGATTCGGATCCGCCATCACATCAATACGCCATTTCTATCTCAAGAAGCCGGACACATTGGTTACGATATTGCGCCGTCATATCGTGGACGTGGATATGGCAAGCAAATGTTAGCCTTAGCGCTGCCCAAGGCGAGCGAGCTAGGGATCACTCGCGCCCTAATTACCGCGAATGAAGACAATATGGCATCGCGCAAAGTAATTGAAGCTAATGGCGGCACGTTGGAAAACATCATTAATGGCGAAGTGTTCAATGAATCATTGGCGCGGTACTGGGTGGACATTAATGGATGATTCCCCGCGCGTGGACCAACTGGACAGTGACCGTCTGTTGCTGGTGGCGCCTAATATGGCCCATCAGCCTTTAATTTTAGAAGCCGTGTTGGAAAGCCAGCACACCCTTGCTCCTTTTATGGATTGGCTGCCGCACGCGCTGACCGAATCGAGCTCGATTGAAAACACCCAACAAGCGATTGATGACTTCGACATGTTTATTAATGAGCTACGCTACTCGATTTTTGAAAAATCGACGGGGCAACTGGTGGGTGTGATCAGTCTAATGATCCGTAATATCGCGATTCCTTATTTTGAAATAGGCTATTGGCTGCGGAGCTCCAAAGAAGGCCTTGGCTATATGAGTGAAGCGGTGCGAACGCTAGAGCGGTATGCGTTTAATGACCTTAATGCCAAGCGTGTCGAAATCAAAACCGCCTACGAAAACACCCGCAGCCGCGCGGTAGCCGAGCGTTGTGGGTATCATCAAGAAGCGATGCTTACCAACGACCGTATCCTACCTAGCGGTGCGATTTCTAGTACTGTGGTCTATGCCAAAGTGGCGGAATGCAATAAGACTGAGTGAGTCAGTTAATCTCGCCTTTTTTTACGTCGTCACGTAAAGTAACGCATTTATTGACGAGCGCGTGCTCGAGTTGCTGAGAACCCTTATGGATACACAACCCAATAACCCGCTGCACGGGTTAACCCTACAAGCCATTTTGACCCGTTTGGTTGAACACTATGGTTGGTCAGGCCTCTACCAACACATCAACGTGAACTGCTTCAACAACGATCCTTCGATGAAATCATCGCTGAAATTTTTGCGTAAAACGCAGTGGGCGCGAGATAAGGTCGAAGCCTTGTATATTGATACCTTTTGCTAAGGATAAAATACACGGATTGGTTATCAGGCGGGTTCATGGTAAATGATTGATTTTAAATAACTGTCGTTAAGGTGTCGGGGCGCTGTCGTGGTAATGTCGCCCCTATTTTGCATAGTGTTGATAGGGAAGAGCACAAAGGAGCAAGGATGAACGTGAAAGCACTCAGAGTTCAAAAAGGGTGGTCGCAAGACCAATTAGCACAATTTAGTGGGTTAAGTGTTCGAACGATTCAACGTATCGAGCGCGGCCACAAACCCGGATTGGAGTCGCTGAAATCGTTGGCTGCTGTGTTTGATATCGACATTACTGATTTGCAAAAGGAGACAGACATGCAGGCAGATACTTCAATGAGTCCAGAAGAAAGAGCGATTGCCAATCGCGTCCGTGCCCTCGGAGGGTTTTATTCTCATTTGACGCGCTATGTGGTCGTGATGGCGATTCTGTTTATTGTCAACTGGCAAACTAGCCCCGGCTATTATTGGGCTTGGTGGGCCGCAATGGGATGGGGGATTGCAGTGGTCAGCCACGGTGTGAATGCACTGGGCATTGTCGATCTCTTTGGTGACAAGTGGGAAAAGCGTCAAATAGAGAAACGCATGAACGCGCGGTCAAAGCGCTAACCCTTCCCTGATAACGCCGAGTGAATGTGCCTCGGCGTTTTTGTTTATCGCCCGATAACGGGTATGCTCATTAAGATGCCGCTTGTCGCTGCTGGAAGCGCGTTGCATGCTCGACCAAGCCCTTAAACAGCGCACGCTGACAGCCAAGATAAAGCAAAAATTCTGGATGCCACTGTACCCCCAGTGTATAAGGGCGGTTGGGCGACTCTATCGCTTGTACAATACCATCTAAATCACGTGCGCTTACCGTTAAATCCTCGCCTAACTCGTTAATCGCTTGGTTGTGTAGGCTGTTTATTTTGCGCCTACCTTGCCCCAACCGTTGCTGTATATGGCCGTTAACATCACGCAATATACACAAGGTTTTCATCGGGAATATTGTCCAGCGATGAGAGGTTTTCTTGCGCTGTTCGCGTAAGCTTTGGTGCAAGGTGCCGCCTAAGCAAATGTTGAGAAGTTGCGCACCACGGCAAATGCCCAACAGCGGCTTTTGACTGGCTAACGCGCTTTTGATTACTGCGCTCTCTAGTTCATCACGTTCGGGATCGTAGTTTGGTTTCACTTCGGGCTCAGCAGCATACAGCACAGGTTCAACATCGTGGCCGCCTGTGATCACCACACCGTGATAATCATCAGGCTTAAATATTGAACCTGGCCGCAACTGCAGGGGCTGCCCGCCATAAAGACGCACCGCGGTGGCAACGAAAAAACGCGGTAAGAAGGCACCTTTGTCGGGGCCGGTTATTGCGATAACGGGTCTACCCATAGCGTATTCACTTTCTCCGCCCAGTTATTGGTAATGCGTGATAATGGATCGTTTAAGTGAGCAAGATAAGCATCACAGCAAGCTGTCAGTCGTTTTGAATCTGCGGCAAGTTTCTCTACTTCTACCCAATCATTCCATGCCTCATGGATCCCCCATTGTGGACGACTTACTTTGCTATCCGGTAAACGATAGTGAAACGTGGGGCGCGCTTTTGTCAGGCCATCATTGAGCGCCTGATTCACTTGTTTCTCATCGAGGTGAGTGAAGAGTGGCAGCATATCTAGCGCACGATTACGCGTCGGATTATCAGCAAGGTAATCGGCAATCAAGGTGTCGCGATCGGGCCAATAATCGTGCGCGAGAACACGCGTGATATACGCTTTTGGAAACGGATCGACATAGCTTGTGAGACGACGGGATAAATCAATATCGGCACGTTTAATTAGCCAATCATACAAGCATAAAAATGCTTTCAGATGCGCGTTAATGGTGTGAGCGGATAAGTCGGGCAGTTCGGGGTTAAGCTGCATCCCAAATGCATAGACAGGGCTGTCCTCTGTGCCTTCTGCACCTTGTTGTCGCAGAAAATCAATCAGTCTATCGACGTCTTGAAGTCGATCAAGCGGAAGCGGTGGGCTGACTATTTCGACCGGTACGACCATTTTAGCTGCCCAAGCTAAAACTTCTTCCGCGGATTGGTCAATTTGATTGGCGAGAGTCTTCTCACTTCGATCGTTCCGTCCAAGGCGTTTTAGCTTGGCGTAATCAAGCTCTATGATCCAATCACCCGCATTGTCACCGGTTAGTTTTCGGTCGTAACGGCCGCCATGCTCAACCGTCAGGGATAAATGTTTTGCAACGAGCTGTGCAATGGTGTCTAGCTCCATACCACTCAATTCAAGTTCAACACCGACGCAGCGCGTTTTTCCCTCTGCATTGGTGGTATGAGGGGGTGTTTTTAACGGTGAAGGGGACGCATTCATCAATGGAGCCTCACTTATCGGATAAACATATGAAATACATGGGGGTCACGATGCGCTGATTAAAGGGAAATCGCCTCGATTTGTTCGGGAATTAGCCTAAACAAATCGCAAATATAATGCTCTTTGGCTTTCATCAGCTAATACGATCTGCCGCCCAGCTTGTTAAAGCCATTCGTTTTACATCGGCAATGGCTTCATCTGGCAGTGAGCTTTTTATCCCGACTTGAATGGTGTCGTCATGATAAAGATAAAGCCGAGAGAGAAACTGCTCAAAAGGTAGCGACGCTTCGCCGTATTGTTCGCCTTTTCCTTGGGTGGAAACAACCACTTCATTCCCCCAATCTTGGCCACTGTCGTTATTCGGGTTATAAAAATAGACCCGCATCACGTTGTCTTGGTCGAATGCGACACGAATCAAAGTAACAGCGTGCCATCCAATAAATCGCCCCTGACTGCTTGTCACTGCAATTCCAACGGGTTGAGGATGAATGACAGGAATGTTGCCATTGTATAAAGGATGATAGCTACGATAAAAACGCTCGATAAAGCAATCGAAATCTTTGAGTAGGCCTGTTTTAACGTCAACCGCAATCATAAATTCGCGCCCGACATACCAGCCGTGAAATTCGGGGTTTATCCATTTGTGGGGATCTTGCTCTCGACTGACGCAGCAACGGCCCATTTCAATATAAAGCTTGTCGAGATGAGGGACGAGGACCACGGACACAGGATCGGTGTCAAACGGCAATGCTGTGCTTAGGCCTTGTAGCAACGTGTGTGAGTCCAATGTTTTACCTTCAAAGTGCATGCGTAAGCTTGTATTACAGGCGACTTGAACGATACAGTTGAGTAGATAATCGGGATCATTATAGGCCCACATTGAGATGGCTCGAGCAGATTGGCAAGTTGGATTGTTTCCTTGTGCCACACCAAGCGGTTGACCAAGCACTGACATCACGCCTGCAAGAAGATGTACCCGCGCCGGCAGTTGATCGCCAAACGCGAGGGTTAGGCTGGCGGCAACATCCGGATGTAAATTTAAATAAATTTGCCGCCATAGACTCGGTGCGACGGGCGCGTCAAACAATACCCCACGCTCAAGCAGCATCGCCAGCCCATAGACTGCTTGTGCGGTCTGCGGATAGACAGCTTCTTGAATTAATGTGTGGACCAATTGACGATAGGTCACGAGACAATCTACCCCTGTATTACTGAGCCCTAGCGCGGTGGGGAGTATGTCACTGCCTTGGTTGTCGAGTAGCCAGCGTAAGAAGGTGGCGTGATAGTCAGACGCCAAGCCGACATCGTGCATCGCGCGTGCAAAGCCCATCGCCTCCTGTTGGAGGGAGTTGTTATCCATGGCGTTTAGTCGTTGGCAATAGGCATCGAGCCCCGGATCGTCATAGCAACCTTGAGTCGGGCCATATAGCGCGCTTACCAGACGGTCAATCCCGAGTTTTGCTTCACCAAGGTTGACTTGCTCTTGAGACACGAGAATGGATATCTGGGTGATCATCGCTTTTATCGGATTGACCTGAATAGGGCGTTGGGCGAGAACGCGCCAGACTTCATCAACTAACTCACTAAGAATGGTTTCGTAGCCTAAATGCGTGAGAAGAAACCGGTATAGTGCACTGATAGCGGGTGCCATCTCACCAAGGCGGATACGACTAGTTTCGTCGGTGATCCCCATGATGAGTGACAAATTAAGACTGAGTACTTTGGCAAGAAACTGATGAGCCTCTTGGGCTGAGAAAGTCGAAGGGGGGCTCTTACCCTCAACAATAGCTAGCATTCTTAATTGGCTGAGGCAATCTAGTAGAACGGTGGCTTTGTCCGCATGTGCGAGTGTTGCCGGCACTAAATTGGGTAATAGGTATTCTGGGTGATCCCAGTCTGTACCTTCAAAGAGACCGGCTGCATTGAGCGTATGGATACGCGTATATAGAGCGCTAATGCCGTCCTCTTGCGTCAGGACTTGCTCACAGATATCAATCACGTGAAACTGGCAGCTTGGTTTATCAATTGAACTTGCCTGATCAAGCTGCACCACAGCATGATCAAGGTTTTTTAGTAAGCTTGACATATCAATGATGTTCTTTCCTGCGCTGTATCAGCGGCGCCTGCCAGCCCATTGGTAGGCATGTGTTAAATACCTTCACCTGGGTTGGTCGTCAGCCTACAACGTCCTTTTGTGCCTGATTATAGTCGAACTACTATTACACACTTCAGAGAAAATAGTAACCATAAGCCCCCTTGACCACTATCGCTACTGGCGCAAAGCTTGTAACTTAAGGATAAAAATTCAACAGTTTTAACAACAAAACAAAAAATAACATCATTCAGGGAGTGAAGTATGACGAAGCAGGTCGTGGTGTTAGGGGCCGGAATGGTCGGTGTATCCGTGGCTTGGCATTTACTTAAACGAGGGTATGCCGTCACCTTGATCGATCGCGTGCCTCCAGGGCAAGAAACATCGTTTGGCAATGCAGGCATTATTCAACGTGAAGCCGTTCGGCCCTATGCCTTTCCGCGTGATCTCACCACTTTGCTGCGGGTGTTGCCGAACCGTGCGGTGGATATTCGCTATCGTCCTAGCAGTGTGATTCGAGCGGCTCGCGCGTTATTGCAATATTGGCATTACTCCAGTGATAAGCATTATCGAAAGCTTGTCCCTGAATACGCAGCCTTGATAATGCAATCACTCGATACGCATGATGAGATGATACGGTCTGCGGGGGCGGAAGCGTTAATTCGCAAAGCCGGTTACCTTAAACTGTTCCGTACCCAAAAAGCGCTTGATGAAGAACTGACAAAAACAGCGTCTGACAGCACGCTATTCGGTGTTGAGTTTGATGTGTTAAACCGTCAACAGCTTGCACAGCGAGAGCCGAGTTTGTCTCCGTCTATGGTGGGGGCGATTCATTGGAAGCAGCCTTGGACCGTCACAGATCCCGGCGCCCTGGTCGAAGCTTACGCCGCGGATGTAAAATGCAAAGGAGGGGCCATTAAACATGCTTCGTTAACAGGCTTAACACGGCAAGGCTCGGGATGGCTCATTCAAACCACCAAAGAAAGTCTGCACGCTGACCAGGTGGTGATGGCAATGGGGCCTTGGTCATCGTATTGGTTGGATCAACTGGGAATTCAGGTGCCTTTGTTTGCGAAACGCGGCTACCACATGCACTATGCATGTAATAAAAAAGCACCGCTGAATCATTGGGTTATGGATGCGGAAATCGGGTACCTCTTGGCGCCGATGCGCGCTGGTGTTCGCCTGACGACGGGCGCGGAACTGACAGCAGTGGATGCGCCGGTTAATGAGAGCCAACTGAATGCCGCTGAACAGGTCGCGCGTTCGCTTTATCCGCTTGGTGAACGTCTTGATGCATCCCCTTGGAAAGGTGGGCGTCCTTGTCTACCCGATATGAAGCCCATGATCGGCCCGGCGCCAGACCAAAAGGGGTTGTGGTTGGCATGCGGTCATGGTCATCAAGGCTTTACCTTGGGCCCCGTGACCGGAAAATTGTTGGGACAAATGATAGATGAGGAGCACACGGATATTGATATGCATCCGTATCGTGTCGATCGCTTTTAGTGGTCGGCTGCTGAGTTTGTCATCATTCCCACGCCATGAGGGATCGAAAACGCTGAAGTCGACGTAAACCCGTTTGCTTTACAGGCTAATACTGTAAGACAATGAATAGCTTGGCGAATCCTTTTTTGAGTGACAATGACGATAAATAGGGTTCAGCCATTGATGTGACGTGAACGTTTAGATAGGACCACTGATGCACCAGGCGTTTTTCTCCAAAACTAAGCCCGCCATTGTCGTGCGCGGCCCAGAAGATCAGTCATTTATCGCGCTACTCGAAGCTCGGCTGCGAGATCACGGCTGCGATGTGACTGTGATTGGCCCTGATGATCCAATGCCCGATTGGGATGCTGTGCAATTGATTAGCTGGGTGCCTGAGGGAGAGGTGCAAATGACAACCTTGCGCTGGTTGAGCGAGCAGTGCCCGTTTATTGCTTTAATGGCAAGTCAAGCGGCGGCTGATCGCGTGGCCGCGCTGAATGCCGGGGCGGAAGATGTGCTATCTGCCCCTATTGATATTGATGAGTGTATGCTGCGCACCGCGATTGCGATGCATCGTCGCCATGCCATGGTGGTGATCAAAGAGTCATCAGGCCAGCTGCAAGTTGATAATCTCTGGATGCACCAAGACACACACCAAGTCAGAGTGGATGACCAAGCGGTCAAATTAACACCCATACAATTCGAACTCTTGTGGCTTCTTGCGCAGCATAAAGATACTACGTTGAGTAAGTCACTCCTTTATCGTCAGGTGCTTAAAAAAACGTTTACGCCTGATGATCGCAGCCTCGATATGCATTTAAGCCGTGTTCGGAAAAAACTCGCTGACGCTGGACTGCCGCCTGAGCGCTTGCAAACCGACCACGGCAAAGGCTATTGCTTTATTTAATGGCGTTTAAGCTGAGCGTGACAGCGCAAGTCGCCAGCGACCAGGATGGGGTAAGCGAGGCAACAGCAAGCCGGCAACAACAATCGCAATCCCTAAAACTTGGATTTGGCTGACCGCTTGTCCCATCAAGAACGCGGTGAGTACTGCAAACACCGGTACAAAGTTAAAGAATAGGGCAGCATTGGCTGAGCCAAGGTGGCGTACACCGTTAAGCCAGAGCAAATAGCCCGCGACGGTGCCTAGCACACCGATATAAAGTAACTCTGAAACCGTGATTGGGCTGGCGGTTATCACCTCACCAAAGGGATGTACATTAGGTGTCATCGCACACATCACGCCGATGACCGTGGCGCCACTGAGCATACCCAAAAAGGTATAGGGGATGACAGGCATCCAACGACCAATCCCTTGGCTGAAAAAGGTATAGGCACTCCACGCGAACATGCCGGTGAAAATCATCTGATCGCCTTGATTAAAGTTGAGGTTGCGTAAAACATCCCACTGTCCGTCGGTGATCACCAATAATACCCCCGATAAACTGACCACCAAACTGAAAACTTGCCCTTTGCGCGGAAGTGCGCGTATTGCTACGCAGGCAATGAAAGAGGTGACTAACGGGCTGAGCGCCATAATTAATGAGCCGTTGGTGGCTTGGGTATATTCAAGCCCGGTAAACAAGCAAAGATTTAACCCTCCAATGCCTACAGCACTGACGGTAGTTGCCCATAGCCATTGTTTGCCACTGAGAGGGGGGATCTTGGCTCGGGTTGCTTTGAGATACAGAGCCAGACAAATGGCCGCGATCCCAAATCGCCAAAAAACAAGCGTGAGTGCACTGACCTCATTCAGGGCATCTTTACCGATGGGAAAGGTGCTGCCCCAAAAAAACGCACATAAAATGAGTAGGGCGATGGCTTTCCAAATCGACGTTGTATTCATATCAATACCTGACTTATTAAACGATGTGCGCTAGTGTATAAGTTTCAAAATTTGAATAAACCGGCAATATCAGAACGGTAAATGCCAATAATGAAACTTAACTATTCGCTAGACGATTTGCGTTACTTTTGTACTGTTGCCCAGTTAGGCAGCTTTAAAGCCGCAGCGCAACAGCTGTCGATGCCTCAATCGACCTTAAGCCGGCGAATTCGTCAACTTGAGCAGGATCTGGCCTTGCGGTTACTCAACCGTGATGCCCATCGTATCTCGCTCACGCAAACGGGTCATCGCTATTTCGAACGCGCTGCGAGTCTTTTTGATGAACTGAACGCGGTCAGTGATGAACTCTTGAGCGAAAAGCAGCATCCTAAAGGTAAGATCCGTGTTAGCGCCCCTATTAATGCCGGTAAACAGTTTTTACGCGCTGTTTTGTTTGATTTTATGCGCGCCTACCCAGAGATTCAGCTTGATCTGAGTTTTTCTAACACACTGGTTGATATTGAAGGCGAAGGAATGGATGTGGTGTTTCGGGTCGGTAATCCGGTCGTGGAAGATTGGATCGCACGGCCATTAACCGATATTCACTTTATTGTCTGCGCGAGTCCAGGTAGTGATTATGGTCAGCTTCAATCACCAAAAGAGCTGGTGGGCAAACCTGTCGTGCTGTGTCACCCAATGACCGTTTGGCAGCTAGAGCACGACACAACCGGTGACGCTTATGACTATCAAGCCACGACGGGTATTCGGGCTGAAGTTGACGAAATTCAAATGCTGACCCATGCCGTGCAGGCAGGCTTTGGGATGGGCTACATTCCTGACTACTCCGCATTACCGTTGATTGAACAAGGAGCGCTACAACGGGTGTTGCCATCATGGCGGAGCCAAGCACGAACGCTGTTTTTGTTGTATCGCGATCGGGAGCACGTGCCGCTGCGGGTGCGGTTGCTGGTGGAGTTCGTGCTCGCGCGGTTTGTTGGATAATGAAATCAGGCCACAGTGTTTTGCGCTGTGGCCTGATGTGGGAAGGTTAGGCGTCGTGGTTTGTTTCCGTTGATACCATATGTTCAGTTGGCGTCGGCGTAATCGCTTTGGCTAAGAACAAGTACATCGCGGGTACCACGAACAGGGTGAACAAGGTGCCCAGTGTCATCCCACTGGCAATCACTAACCCCATGGCAAAACGCGCGCCTGCACCGGCTCCTGAGGCAATCAAGAGCGGGATCATGGCGAGAACCGTCGCGGCCGTTGTCATCAAGATAGGGCGTAAACGGATCGCTGTCGCTTCTTCAATCGCCTCGCGCTTCGTGCGCCCATCTTGCTGTAACTGATTGGCGAACTCGACGATTAAGATACCATGTTTTGCAATTAGCCCCACCAAGGTGAGCAAACCGACCTGGGTATAGATATTCAGCGTGGTAAAACCAAGGCTGATAAATATCAATGCCCCACACACACTCATGGGGACCGTGACCAAAATAATGATCGCGTTTTTAAACGACTCAAACTGCGCCGCCAAGATTAAGAAAATCACCACCAGGGCAAAGAAGAAGGTGACGACCAGTTGTTGGCCTTCGCTCATAAATTGCCGCGATTGCCCTGCATAATCGACACTGAACCCAGCCGGTAATTCGGTTGCGGCGATCTCTTGTAATACACCTAGCGCTTCGCCTAAGGGGACACCTGGACGCGGGACGCCCGAGATTTTAACCGCATTGAGTTGTTGAAAGCCTCGCAGTGCTTGTGGCTGAACGCTTTCTTCTAAGGTCACTAAGGTCGAGAGTTGGATCAATTCACCTTCTTGGTTGCGGGTATAAAACTGACGCAGTTGATCTGGCGTAAGACGCTCACTACGCGCGACTTGTGGGATTACACGGTATGAGCGGTTATCCAGTGAAAACCGTCCAGCGTCAGCGCCGGATAACAGTGAGCCCATGTCGGCCGCGAGCTGTTGCATGCTCACACCCATCAAGGCGGCCTTTTCACGGTCGATGTTGACCGTTTGCTTTGGACGGTCGATACTTAAATCGGTATCCACAAAGATAAATCGCCCACTTTGCATCGCTTTACCAACGATATTATTAGCGACTTCATTGATGGCTTCATAAGGCTGGGTTGAGCCAATAATAAACTCGACCGGAGTCCCTCCGCCTGGAGACGGTAATGAAGGTGGCACCAATGCAAAGCTACTTAAGCCTGGCTGGCTCTCCATAAAGGGCTGAATCTCGTTTTCTAAGATGGCTTGGGTACTGCGCTCACGCTCATCCCAAGGGGCAAGCACAATACCAGCGATGGCATTATTGGTGCCGCCTGAGCCATTAATAATAAAGACATTATCAATTTCTGGCACATCATCAATGAGCCGGTTTAACTCGTCTGTGCTGGCAGATAGCGCGTCCAGTGTGGTTTGGCTATCGGCCTCCAAAATAGAGAAGACGAACCCTTGATCCTCTGCCGGTTCTAATTCAGAGGGGCTGGTGATAAACAAAAAGTAGCAAGATACCAACACAATTGCGCCAAAAGTAAGCACAACGCCGTTAGTATTTAGCAAACTATGTAGGGTACGTTTATAGCGACGGTATAAACGATCAAATTGTTTATCTAACCAATGTTCAAGAGAATTCTCTTTCGCCGCTTTATCGGCTTGATAAGGTTTGAGCACATAAGCACACATCATCGGTGAAAGTGTTAGTGCGACCACCCCCGACAAAATCACCGAGGCGGCGAGGGTAAACGCAAATTCGACAAACAAGACACCGGTTAACCCGCCGACAAAGCCAATGGGCAAGAATACCGCGACGAGTGTTGTCGACATGGTAATAATCGGCCAAGCTAGCTCACGCGCCCCCTCAATAGCGGCCTCTGTTCGACTCTTTCCTTCTTCAATATGGCGGTGGACATTCTCCAGCATGATAATCGCATCATCGACCACCACGCCAATCGCGAGAACCATTGCCAACAAGGTGAGTAGGTTGATGGAAAAGCCTAATAGAAACATCAAGAAGAAGGTGCCGATTAATGACACCGGAATGGCGACCGCCGGAATAATCACCGAGCGCAATGATCCTAAAAAGCCATAAATAACGAAGACCACAATCGCTAGGGCGAGAATAATCGATATCACCACCTCATCAATGGCATTATCAATATACTCGGTGGAATCATAAGCGATATAGGCTGATAAGCCTTGCGGTAGTTGGGGGATAATATCCGCGTCCCAAACCTCATTGACTGATTCAATAACATCAAGGGCATTGGCATCCGGGGACACTTCAATGCCGATAAAGGTCGCATCTAATCCGTTAAAGTTAACGGACGTTTGATAACTTTCTGCACCTAATTCAACCGTCGCGACATCCTCTAAACGTACCACCGATTGGCCATCGCTACTGATCACCAGATCTTCAAATTGTCTGACGTCATGAATGTCTGTGGCAGCGTTTAAATCTATCGCGACATCTTGGCCTTTGGTGCGTCCAAGCGTTGCCAGAACATTATTATTGCGCAGTGCAGCAACGACATCCGTGCCGGTAAGATCGTATGCAGCGAGCTTGACCGAATCGAGCCAAACCCGCATTGCAAAGCTGCTGGCACCGAGTACATTGGCGCGTTGTACGCCGGGAATTGTAGAAAGTTGCGGCTCAACCACACGCACCAAGTAGTCGGTAATTTGGTTATCACTGAGTACCTCAGAGTAAAAGGCGAGATACATCGCCGCCACGGTTTCACCGACTTGCAAGGTGACCACGGGTTCACGCGCATCTTCAGGCAGCTCAGACCGTACCTTGTTGACCTGTGCGGCAATTTGCGTGAGTGCTTCATTAGGGTCGTAATCAAGACGCAAATACGCCTCGATGGTGCTGACGCCTGCCGTCGACGTCGAAACCAAGTAATCAATCCCTTCTGATGCGGCAATTTCACGCTCCAGCGGTGTGGTAATAAAGCCTTGAATCAAATCGGCATCGGCACCGATATAGGTGGTCGACACGCTGATAACCGCATTCTTAATTTCCGGGAACTGGCGCACATTCATGTCGGTGATGGCGCGTAAACCTAGCAAGATAATGAACAGGCTAACGACGGACGCTAATACGGGTTTCTTGATAAATACGTCGGTAAATCGCATCGAATAGCTCCTATTGATTCACAACGTTGGGATCAAGATCTTCGCTGGGCTGAACACGCGGATTATCACTGATCTTCACGTTACTGCCGTTGCGCAGCTTGAGCAGTCCGGAAGTCACGATGCGATCGCCGCTTTCCAGGCCATCCTCTATCACAATCATGTCACCGCGGCGTGCGCCGGTTTGAACAAAACGCTGTTGCACCGTCAGTGCATCATCTTGTTCTTGGATCACGAAAACGGCGTTGCCATAGGGGTTAAATTGAATCGCGGTTTGTGGCGCCAGTAAGACATTTTGCGTTTCTTCACCTTGATCAAGACTCACGCGTGCAAACATGCCCGAGCGTAAAATGGCGTCTGGATTGTCAAAGGTGGCCTGAATGTCGACACTACGGCTCGATTGGGTAACGACAGGAGAAATAGCGGTGACTGTGCCAGTAAACGTTTGTTCAGGTCGCGCCGTAATAGTCGCTGAGACTGTTTGGCCATCTTGCAGGGTACTAAGCTGTTGCTCGGGCAGGGTAAAATTAAGATGAATCGGATTCACTGAGGTCAGGGTTGCGACCACTGAACCTGGAGCAATTAATTGACCAAGACTGACTTTACGGATGCCAATAATGCCATCGAAAGGGGCGGTTAGCGACTTTTGTGCAATGCGCGCTTGTTGGCTATCAACTGCTGCATTTGCTTGTTTAGCCTCACTTTCTTTACGTTTGAGTTCCGACTCTGATACGTTTTTGTCTCTGTAAAGGCGTTGGTAACGTCGCATCTCTAATTGTGCTAGTTCAGCCACAGATTCGAGTCGGCGCAACTCTGCTTGATCAACACTGGCATCGAGTGTCAGCAGCCGTTGCCCTTTTTTTACTGGGGTCGCATTATCAAAGAAAATATCATCGACAATGCCGTTTGCTTCGGTGGTCAACTGGGTTTCATTAATCGCGGCAAAACTACCAATGGTAGTTTGTTGTTCACGCCATGGGTGCGTCGACACTGTGGTGGCTGTGACAGTCGCCGTCGGGGCAGGCATATTGTCAAAAAATTGATTCATAAAATGATCACCCACCATTTTGTAGGCAAAAATCCCACCAAATACGAGCGCACACGCGACTAACATCAGAATTAAACGCTTTGTCATAAAAAGTCCCTGAAAAAAATCCATCACCGACCGTGGTCAGCGCATAAAACGCAAACGCAAAAAGGTAGGCTTACCTTACAACGGTACGTCGAATTGACTAATACAAACCATATCACTGTTTGGTTCATTGGTTGGGAGTAAATTGATGATTTTGTGGAGCTGTTCAGGCTAGAGTCATAAACCTTGGCCTATAAGAAGGAATCGTTGCAACTCAACATCAAACCCACCTGTTTTCATCCGTTTTGATGCCTTCGCTGACTAAAATAAAAGCAAACAGTTCCCTGAACTTGAAAATAAATAGAAATGAGACTGGTTATCGTTTATGTTCCGGTGTGTTCAAATAATCGTTAGCTACAGGAAGTCTCATGTTGAAGAAACACCCCCTTGCCGTTTTTGTGGCTGTCGCGCTGTCACCCCTAGCCAGTACAGCAGCGACCAACACCACGGAACAGGTTGATGAAATTTACGTTATTGAAGGCCAGCAGGCCCGTTTTAAAGCCAATAGCAATGAAACTGCAATGCGTATGGATGTCAGTCAACTCGAAACAGCCGGTCAAGTGGCGGTCATGGATCAAACCTTGATTCAAGAGCAAAACGCCACGACGTTAGGGGATGTGTTGGTGAATGACGCCAGCATTGGTGTGGGCGGTACGGACCGTAATCGTGAGATTTTCATGCTTCGCGGTTTTGAACTTGATACCGGAACAGGCTACCTGCGTAATGGTCAGCAGCAGTGGTCTTATTACCGCCATCCTGTAGAGCTGATGGAGCGCGTTGAGGTACTAAAAGGCCCAGCCGGTTTACTCTACGGTAAGTCCGCACCGGGCGGTCTGGTGAATATGGTCACCAAACGTCCGACCGCCGCGTTTCAAGCCTCGATAAGCCAAAAACTTGGCAGCGATGATTATCAACATACAGTGGCAGACGCTTCTGGCTCCTTAAACGAAAGCGGCACCTTGCGCGGGCGTGTGGTGCTGTCGAAACAAAGCGAGGGCTCATCACGTCGTTATGTAGATGGCAGTGAACCTGAGCTCGATCGCCAAGTCGCAGGCTTGATGCTTGATTATGACATCACCCCCGATACCCAACTTTCTCTTCATTATGATCGTGTGGTTGATGACAGTAACAGCGATAACGGTGCAAACATTATTAATGGTAAACCGCAACTGGGTAGCCAATTTATCTGGGAAGCGCCTTGGTCGTTCATGGACATTGATGTCGAGAACTATGGTCTTGATCTCGTCAGCCAATTAACGCCGGATTGGAAAGTCAAAGCAGGCTATAATCGCCAAGACTACAAACGTCATTACCATGAAGGATTCGGACAGCGTGAAACCTATGACGCCAATACACAATCGTTCAAATACTTTGCCATGGACCGTCACGACAATTGGGTACTGGATACGGCTTATATTGATGTCATCGGTGCATTTCAGTTCGGGAATATCGATCACCAAGTGCTGATTGGCTCCAATGCGCTGCGTAATGACTATGTCGGTCAGCGTGTGATGGAGAAAAACCAAACAGCCGTGATTGGTGGTACGTATCCAGAGCCGGATATCCATTATGGCACAGCAACTGCGCGTGATCCTGAACCCACCGATTCAATTGGCTTTTATGCGCAAGACTTAATGACATTAAATCCTCAGTGGCAGCTGCTTGCAGGGCTTCGCTACGATCGCGAAGAGAACGAAACCGATACTTACTATAACTTGCTACCGAAAGCGGCGGTGATGTATCACCCAGCCCCCGAACAAACGCTGTACGTCACTTATTCCGAGAGCTTTGAGCCGAAAAACCCGGTTGATAGTGATACCGATATTAATAACGGCATGGCGCTGGATCCGGTAAAAGGTAAGTTGTACGAGCTCGGTTACAAGCAAGCGTTACTGAACGATCAAGCGTTATTCAGTGCCGCCTTGTTCCAAATTGAACAAGAAAACAAAGTGGTCAAAGAGTCGATCACCGGACAAGGCAGTCTTACTTCACGCACCACACAATTAGGTAAACAAACGCATAAAGGGGTTGAAGTCAGCCTTGCCGGCCAGGTGACCGATAGCTGGTCACTGCATAGTTCCGCAACGTATTTGCATGCACGGACCGAAGATCCGTTTGACCCTCAGCATGACGGTAAACAGCCTGCTGATACACCCGAGTGGGGCGCCAGTATTTGGTCTCGCTATGATGTCGATAACCAAACCTATGTGAACGTGGGTGCGCGTTACGTCGGTGATCGTTATGGCGATACTAAAAATACCTATCATAAGCCAGGTTACACCACAGTGAATGCAGGTGTCGGCCACACGGTACAAACCAGTGAACGATCTGATCTAAAACTCACGGTGAATGTTAAAAACCTCTTCAACGAAAGCTATCTCGCCGGTGGTGTCCAAAATAAAACCACGCTGGGCGAAGAGCGCAAAGTCGTCCTCGGCGCGTCACTGCACTTTTAACTTAAACGGAACATTAATCACCAAGGCTCAGCATCGCTGGGCCTTTTTGTGTTGTCGCCGCCATATCGACTTAAGTTGAATAGCGCATGCTCGATGACATGCTAACGTGATCTAGTTATCTAGACACAGTCAGCAAGGAGTGCGTTATGTCATCTAATAATATCTACGATCTTGGCTTGGACAAAAGTCCAGCCAATTATCAAACACTGAGCCCGCTTTCTTTCCTTGAGCGGGCCGCCAGCGTCTATCCAGATTATCCGGCCAGCGTTCATGGCCATTTATGTTGGAGTTGGCAGCAAGTCGATCAGCGTTGTCGTCAATTTGCGTCGGCATTGACTCAAGCCGGCATTGGGCTGGGTGATACGGTATCGGTGATGGCTCCCAACCTGCCTGAAGTCTTTGAGTTGCATTTTAGTGTGCCGATGACAGGCGCCGTACTCAATACCATTAATACTCGGTTAGAAGCGGAAACCGTCGCCTTTATCCTTGAACACGCGGAAAGCAAAGTGTTTATCGTCGACAAGGAAATGACGGAAGTGGCTAAGCGGGCGTTGAAGATGATTAAACACCGTCCGTTAGTGATTGCGATTGATGATCCCTTGTATCCGCATGGCGAATGCATCAGTGAAGCTACCTACGAGACGTTTTTAGCAAAAGGGGATGGTGATTATCAGTACGCATTGCCAGACGATGAATGGCAGGCCATTTCACTTAATTACACCTCAGGCACAACCGGCAACCCCAAAGGGGTGGTGTATCATCACCGTGGCGCCCATCTGAATGCGGTAAGTAATGTGTTGTCATGGAACATGGATTCACATCCAGTGTATCTTTGGACGCTACCCATGTTCCACTGTAATGGTTGGTGTTTCCCATGGACGGTGGCCGCAACGGCGGGGGTGAGTGTCAGCCTACGGCATGTGCGGGCCGAGCCTATCTTTGATGCGATAAAAACCCATAAGGTCACTCATTTCTGCGGTGCGCCCATTGTTCTTAATATGATCAACAGTGCTGATCCGGCGTTAAAATCTGGCATTAAGCATACCATCAAGGTCATGACCGCAGGCGCCGCGCCACCTGCCTCTGTGATTGAGGGCATGGAAGCGATGGGCATTGCTGTGACCCATGTTTATGGGCTCACCGAAACCTACGGTCCTTGCGTGGTGTGTGATTGGCAGCATCATTGGGATCACCTCTCCCAACAAGAAAAAGCGCGGATGAAAGCGCGCCAAGGCGTACGCGCGCCGATGCAAGGGGATCTGATGGTCGCTGATCCGGTGACGTTTAAACCGGTTGCAAAAGATGGTGGCACGCTGGGTGAGATTTTTGTTCGCGGTAATATCGTGATGAAAGGCTACCTAAAGAATCCGAGCGCGACGGAAGACGCCATGAGTAACGGCTGGTTTCGCACTGGCGATTTAGCGGTGTGGCATGCCGATAATTACATCGAAATCAAAGATAGACTGAAAGATATCATTATTAGTGGTGGAGAGAATATTTCCAGCATTGAAATTGAAGATGTCTTGTATCGTCACCCCGAGATTGATGAAGTCGCGGTGATAGCGATGCCCGATGAAAAATGGGGGGAGGTTCCCTGTGCGTTTGTCAAAACGACCGAAGCATCAGCCGTGACCGAAGCAGACATTATTGCTTTCTGTCGTGACCAAATGGCTCACTTTAAAGCGCCTAAAAAAGTGATCTTTACAACACTCCCAAAAACGTCGACAGGGAAAGTGCAAAAATATGTACTGCGTCGTAACGTGAGTGAAAAGTCAGTGTAATAAAAAACGGTGGCGTCATCCCGTCACCGCTTATTAAATCACGTTCAGGCCGTCAGTTGGGCGAGTTATCGCCTAACATCTGGCAAACCTATAGCTGCTTGAGTACGGCCTCAGCACTGGAAACGTCAAAGCTTTTCGGCGGCTCAACATTAAGCTGGGTGACGGTGCCATTTTCAATGATCATGGCATAGCGCTGTGAGCGAACACCGCCAAACTTACCTGAATCCATTTCTAGTCCTAGCGCCTTGGTAAAGCTCGCATCACCGTCGGCCAGCATATGAATCTGATTGGCATTTTGTGCCTCGCCCCAAGCCTGCATCACAAAGGCATCGTTAACCGATACGCAGGCAATCATATCGACGCCTTTTGCTTTAATCTCATCCGCTTTCACCACAAAACCCGGTAAGTGCGACTCTGAACAGGTTGGGGTAAAGGCCCCCGGCACCGCGAACAGCACAACCTTCTTGTTGGCGAAAAGGGCAGGGATGTCGTGGGTTTGCATTCCTTCAGCAGTGAGTTCGCTGAGCGTAGCGCTGGGTAGAGGTTGTCCTTGCTGAATCATGATGACTCCTTTAATCGTTGTATTATATTTCAATCACAGCATAACACGCGTAAACGTTAGCAAACACATCAGTGCCTATTCGAATTACCTTACAGACTGAACCTGTTTATCACTGGATGCTTGGAGTAAACTATTCCCAATTCCATTGTATTCAATCAAATGATGCTTATGTCTTCTAATCACTCTTTTGCCAATGTTCACCAGGCTTACCACGCCCATGTCTACTATGAAGCCGACACCGAAGCGCAGGCGGATGTTATCTATCAAGCGGTCGCTGCATCGTCACTGCCTATCGACCTTGGCCGCTTTCATCGTAAATGCGTCGGTCCACACCCAAAGTGGAGTTTTCAGATCGCCTTTGACAACGCCGCGTTCGATGAGGTGATGACATGGCTTGAAGCGCATCGGGGCGATTTAACCGTCTTTTTGCATGGCGTGACGGGCGATGATTACATTGATCATACCGATCATGTGGGTTGGTTAGGGAAGTCAGTGGCACTCAAACTTGATATATTTAAGCCCAAGTCATGACCACGTATATCAACTATCCTGCGCTACTGATTTGGCAAGGGGATGACGAACTATCATACGCGCCAGACTCGGCGTCGCTCGGTCGACTGAGTGAAAACCTGATCACAGAAGATGATCGGCTGGTGGATAGCCAAGGCGTTTGCTGGTTGAGTCAAGACGCTGGTCAGCACTGGCAGCCAAGCGGGCAGACCATGCCGCTTGTTCAGCTCGTGACACATATCCAAGCGCATTATGCGCAGCTGGGTCAATGCTGTGTGGGAAAAATCCAGTTTAAAGATAGGGCCGCCGCCATGGCCAGTTTGGCGGTGCACTAGATTCGTGCCATCCGGCAAGGAGTGAGTGATGAGATTAAGATTAGGATTCGTGTTTCTGTTATCGACGATATTAACCGGCTGCCTTGGTATGCCTAAAGATGTGACGCCAGTAACCAATTTTGACCTCAACCGTTATTTGGGAACATGGCACGAAGTGGCAAGACTTGATCACTCGTTTGAGCGCGGCTTATCCGATGTGACGGCAACTTACTCGTTGCGTGAAGACGGTGGCGTCAAAGTAATCAACCGAGGCTTTAGCCGCGAAGAGGGCAAATGGCAAGAAGCAGAGGGTAAAGCGTACTTCGTTGAAAATGATAAGACGGCGTATCTGAAGGTTTCGTTCTTTGGGCCTTTCTATGGTTCTTATGTAGTGTTTGAGTTAGATGATGACTACCAGTATGCCTTTATTTCAGGCCCTGATCATGACTATCTTTGGCTGCTCTCTCGCACGCCGACCGTACCTGAGTCTGTCAAAGAACGTTTTATCTCTGAAGCCAAACAGCGAGGCTTTGCCACGGAAGAACTGATTTTTGTTGATCACTCCCGCACTGATCCTAAGCAGCCAGTTTCGAGTGATTAAACTGGGTAATCTGATGGCGACAAACAATCTTCTGAAGACCAAAAAGAGATAATCATGCGAAAAACCGATAAAAAATACGACAATGCTATCCGCGAAGCACTGACTGAGGTGTGTGAGCTGACCATGAAACACGTCGATGGTTTTGAATGGCTAACGCATGAGGTGAATTATCAACGTTTTCCGCAAAGTGTGATGATCCGTTTGATGTTTACGGATCGGCAAAGGATCGCAGATTTTAAAAACAGTCATGAATACAATGTGGCGTTAATGGCGATCCAATCACGCTTATCAGCGGCAGGAATCACATTGAAAAGTATAGCAAACCATGTGCAACTTAACACCGCGTAGTCACCCAAAGATGTAAGCTAGAATCAACACCACGGAGGAAGTATGGAAGCAAGGATTAGCATCATTACATTGGGGGTTGCCGATTTATCACGTTCGTATGAATTTTATCGCCAACTAGGGTTTCCAACCCATAATCACCCCGAAGAAGGGATAGTGTTTTTTAGTACAGCGGGAACGCGTTTAGCGTTATATGCAATCGACGCTTTAGCCGATGACATAAAGCCCGGTATGCCTGTTAGTGACGCTGGTTTCAGTGGGATCACGCTTGCGCATAACACGCGTTCAAAAGAAGAGGTCGATGAGGTGCTTGCGCTGTCTAAAGAATGCGGCGGTCGAATTGTCAAACCTGCTCAAGATGTTTTTTGGGGCGGCTATAGTGGTTACTTTGCTGACCCTGACAACTATTTGTGGGAAGTTGCCTATGGAGAGGCTTGGCAGTTTGATGACAATGGCAGCTTAGTGTTGGACTAAACATACTCTTAGTATTGGACTAAACATACATTGTGATGCAAACGTTTGAACGAACACTGGCTCAGTTGATTGCAGCATCTGTGTGAGCGAAACTCAAAAAGAAAAAGGCGCTTTATGGCGCCTTTTTACGTTGTGAGAAGCGAGCGAGTCATTTATGCCGTTGCTAGCGTCTGCGCTTGACGGTTGGCATGCCAGACTAAACCAAAGCCGATAATCACCACCGCGCAGGTTGATAGCATCACGGTCGTGACCGCGAACAATCCTGAGGCGGCAAACGCAGAGACCAAGGCGCTCGCGACAAAGCAGATAATCATCTGTAAGAAGTTGAGCAGGCCCGCGGCCGTCGCGCTACATGATTTAAAATCTTCTAAGGCTCGGTTTACCACGAGTGGATAAATGGCACCATTGGCCGCCGCCAGAAAGCAGAATGGGCCCAAGATTGCCCAAATATTAGTGACATCAGTGCGCCAGCTAATTAAAAAGATCACCACCACACTGGCGACAAACAGTTTCAGTAACCAAGGAAGGATGCTGTGATCTTTCAGTTTATTCAGTGCATAACGACAGGCATACCCGCCGACAACAAACGCGATTGTTTGTGGAATATAGCTCAGGCCAATATCGGATTCTGTGTAGCCCATCGCTGACATGATAAACGGCGATCCAGTCAAATAGGCAAAGAAAGCGGCCGAGCAACCAGCAAAGATCAGCATATTTCCGATGAACTTTTTTGATTTAAAAACTTGCTGATAATCAGTCTTCAGTTTATCAATAATTTTAGTATCTTGTGCTGGCTTAGTTAAGCTTTCTTTCTCTCGTAGAGTCAGTGCAATAAAAACGATCCCTAGGGCAAATAAAACCACAAAAATACTGCGCCAATCAAAATGTTGAAGTAAATAGGCGCCCAGTAGAGGCGCTAATGCCGGCGATAGCGCAACGAGCGGCATAATGGTCGCGAACATTTTTTGCCCCAACTTGCCTTCGTAGCGATCAATCACCACCGCTTGCCAAATCACAATCGCGCTGCATGCGCCCAACGCTTGAACAAGGCGCGCACCGAGTAACAGATAAATATTATCTGCAAACAGACATACCACGGTCGCAACGCTATAGAGACTTAAGCCAATTAACAGTGCAGGTTTACGGCCAATGCGGTCGGAAAGGGGGCCATAAACGAGTTGACCACAGGCCATACCAAGCAAAAAGATACTCAAGGTTAAACCGATATTCGCCGACGATGTCGCAAAATCGATTTGCATGGCCTCAAAAGCGGGCAAATACATGTCGGTGGCTAAGAAACCCAGCATACTGAGCCCTGCAAGCCAAAACAGCGTGATAAATGGCACTTGTTTGTTCATTTTTTATCTCTTGATACAAAGATTAATGTAACGAGCAGTTTATGACTAACAATCCATGCTGTGAAACGGTATGATTTGAACATACCTTTCAAAAAATTTGATGTGAATGTTTTCTTACCAAGATTTTCAGGTGATTGAGGTGGTCGCGCGCCGAGGCAGCTTTTCAGGCGCGGCCGCAGAGCTCCATAAAGTACCCAGTGCGGTGAGCTATACAGTGCGGCAAATAGAGGACAAATTGGCGGTGGTACTGTTCGAACGTCTTCATCGCCAAGTAAAGCTGACGCCTGCTGGGGAATACTTTGTTGAACAATCACGCGAAATGCTGAAAGCGATGGCTAATATTCGTCAACAAACACAACGGGTTGCGAATGGATGGGCGCAAAGTGTCTCACTTGCACTCGACAATGTGGTGCGTGAAGACAGTGTCAACACACTCGTGCGCGACTTCTATGATGCGTTTCCTGATGTGGAACTGTTACTGACCATGGAAGTGTTCAATGGCGTATGGGATGCACTTGCCGATGATCGAGCAGATATCGCGATTGGTGCGACCGCCGCCGTCCCCGTCAGTGGTGCGTTTCGTTATCGAGAAATGGGCACCTTGCGTTGGCGGTTTGTTGTCAGTCCATCGCACCCACTCATGCAGTGCGAACAACCGTTAGACAACGATCAGCTCGCAGCGTATCCCGCCATTTGTTTAGAGGACACCTCGCGCCGTTTGCCGCGCCGTACCACTTGGCTATTGGACAACCAGCGTCGTCTAACGGTGCCGAATTGGCACAGCGCCATACAATGTTTTAAGGCCGGTTTGGGCATTGGTGTGATGCCTTCTCACATGGCCGAAGAGGCTATCGCTCGAGGTGAGCTGGTGGAGCTAACGCTTGCGGATCCGCTTTTAAGCAGCCCATGTTGTATTGCTTGGCGTTCAGATAAAGAATCGCCACCGATAAGCTGGCTGCTCGATTATTTGGGTGATAAAGAGCAATTACAGCAGCAGTGGCTATAACGTGAGCGCGCATGAGATAGTGTTGCTAGCGTCCTTCAATGTCACGTAGCGTATGGTATCCAGCCCAGACGCGACTGGAAGCGGTGACCAAGCACGCGATGCCAAATACCCAAGCAATCCACGCCATGTAAGACGGGAAAAGACACATCAAGACAAAGCTGGCAATGGTCTCGGTGCCTTCGGTGATCCCCCCGATGTAATACAAGGATTTGTTTGCATACACGGGGTTGTCGATTTGATGCTTGCTCGCCATTGTCGCAAAGGCTAAAAAGCTGGCCCCGGTGCCCATAAAACAAAAAAGTAAAAAGCTTGCCGCTATCGCATTATTGGCTGGGTCCGCGAGCGCAAAGCCCAACGGAATGGATGCGTAGAAAATAAAATCAAGTGTGATGTCCAAAAAGCCTCCCGCATCACTGAGGCCCTGCTCGCGCGCGATCGCACCGTCAAGGCCATCGAAAAGCCGATTAATCACAATAAAGCTAAGCGCAAGCCCATAGGCTTGAAGCGCCAGAGCGGGCAGCGCCAGTAAGCCAATAAAAAACCCGCTCAAGGTCACCGTGTCAGGTTTGGCTCCCCACCGACTGAGTTGGACCGCCGCTTGTTTCAATGGCCAGCGGATCACGGCAATCGCATAACGATCAAGCATTGGCTGGGTACTCCTGTGGTGTGAGGGGCGTTTCTGGGATTGGCCAGTCTAGGCGATGATCAGGATGCGCAATATCTTCGCTATCGTGGGTCACAATCACCGCCGGGATTTGCCTTTGTTCAATTTGTCCAAACACAAAAGCGCGAAAATCACGGCGTAGCGGCTTATCAAGCTTACTGAACGGTTCATCCAACAAAATCGCATCGGGCTTAGCGAGTAACGCGCGTAGTACACTGATGCGCGCACGTTGTCCTCCCGATAGTTGCGACGGTGCATAGTTAGCCAGTGCAGCGAGGTGGATTGCGTCGAGTGCTGCCAGGGTATGGTTGTATTTTTCTTTTTTACTCATCGATGAGGGCAGTGCAAAGGCCAAGTTCTGCCAGACGTTGAGATGCGGGAAGAGTAAATCATCTTGAAATAAAATCCCGATACGGCGCTGCTCCGGCGGTAAGTGATCAAAGGGCTCACCATTTAAGGTCAGTTGGCCGCTGTAATGCATTGGCGGTTGGATGTGTCCCGCCAATACGCTCAATAGACTGGATTTTCCGCAGCCACTCGGCCCCATCACGGTGAGGATCTCGCCAGGCGATACGCTGAAAGAGACATCGTGTAATAAACACTGATCAGGCGCGTTTATGCTGAGTTGATTGACACACAGCGTCATGATTATTTGCTCCTGGTTGCGTCGCAACCGATTGATGAGGTGTCAGTCGCCGTTGCATGACACGACTGAGAAACGTTGCTAGGACGAAAACCAGTAAGGGGATCAGCGCTTGCATCAGGCCGTATAGGCCGCTAATCCGTCGATCCAACCCACTGGATAAGCTCACTGCCTCGGTTGTTAGGGTATTGATCCGACCCGCCCCCAATAATTGCGTAGGAAGATATTGGGCTAAGCTCACACTGGCGCCCACTGCCCAGGCGAGAATAATCGCCGGTAACAGTAAGGGAAGTTTGATACGCAGCCAGGCTGTCATCGCACTGACGCCTAAACTGCGAGCCGTTTGGATAAGCCGTTGATCAAACTGTTGCCACGGGCCATCTAATGCTAAATAAACATAAGGAAAAGCAAAAAAGATATGCGCCCAAATAGTCGCGGGTACATGCCATTGTCCCGGTAAACTATACACAGCCACTTGGATCCCAAACAAAATGGACAGTTGAGGTACCAAAAGAGGAATGGCAATCACGGCTTTAGGCAGTGCTCCTTGACGAGGAGAAGCCGCGCGCTCAAGGCAGCCCATGGCAAATATGACGGCGACTGTCGCACTGATCAACGCCAGTAAAACACTATTCCCAATTAACGCCCCAACGTAAGCAAGCTCTTGATTCCAAAAGCGCAGCCCATAACGGCTGGGGAGCCAATCGGGAAATGACCAGCGTAAGGCGAACGACCAAATGAACAAAGCCGGGATTACCAACAAGGGAACAATCACGACGGGCCACCAGAGGTGTCTCCCTGGTAACCAAGCACGACGTGCTCCTGTGAATTGCCAACGATTAAAGCGCTCACAAATCAACCATTCGAAAAATCGATAACCAATGAGTACTAAGGCACACAGTAAAAACAGGACCAAAGCCCCTGCCGACGCTCGGGGGAGTAATGAAAGATCAGGGTCGTTAAACCACTGCCAAACTAACACAGCAAAGGTTGGTGGCGTGTTTGGACCTAAAATCATCGCTACGTCGACGACCGAGAGGCTATAGGCCACCACGGCAAAAATAGGAAAACGCATTTTGGCGAACCAAAGTGGAAAAATCACTTTGATCCAGGTACTGGTGCGATCATAGCCGAGGCTGGCAAAGACCATCGTTAAGCGATGCAAATCAATTTGGCTTAGCACAGAAAGGCTCATTAAAAGCAAAAACGGCGTTTCTTTCAGGGTGAGGGCTAGGGTTAAGCCCAGCACATACGGATCCTGTATTAGTGACCAAGTCGGTGGCATGTCTCCGGTCAATGGGCTAGACAGGCGAAATAGCCACCCTGAAGGGGACAAAAACAATACCAGTCCAATAGCAAATGCAACATGGGGCAGGGCCAGTAAACCGGGTAAGCTACGCGCGATGCGTTGCCAAAAGGGCGTCTGCCACGTGGCTTGCAAAATAGCGAAGCTCAACATCACTGCCAATAAGCTACTTGCTAGCCCAGAGAGCAGTGTGAGCCAGAGTGAGTGAGATAAGCCTGGCCAGGCAATGAGTTCACGCCAACCCGAGAGACTGGCTTCAGCCAGCCCCAAAGCAGGTAAAAACGCAAATGCACTGGTTAACAGGCCTCCCAGCCCAGGAAGTAAGGGCAGGCAGCACACCGCCAGCGTGATGGCAAACAACAAACGTGCCATGACGGTCTCTTTTATTGTCCGTAACGTTTAAGCCAAGCGCTTTCGAGAGCGGTTTGCCAACTGGGATGCGGCTCTGGCTGGGACTGAAAACGGCGCGTTTTAGCGGTGTCAGGCAGTTTAACCACCGGTGGATCGCCCCAAATATCAGTCTGAGCTTTGCGCAATTGCGCCTTCTCACCCATCAAAAAGTTGATCGCTATCTTGGCGCCGGCTTTTGCATTGGCATTGTATGGGATCGCCAGAAAATGGATATTAGATAAAGCCCCCTGCTCAAAAGCAAAGGCGCGTGCCGTTGGCGCTAACGTCCCTGAGGCGATGGCGGATTTTGCCGCATTGGGATTAAAAGCGATCCCGATTAACAGCGCACCGTCATCGACAAGCTGCATGGTGTGTGCGCTGCCTGAGGGAAATTGCTCCCCATTACGCCAAGCGACTGGGTGCAGCGCATCAAGATAGTCCCATAGCGGTGCAGTTATGGTCTCAAAGTCTGCATCGTCGACAGGCTGATACAACGCCTGTTGATTGTTTGTCAGCTCAAGCAATGCCGCTTTTAAAAAGCTGGTGCCATGAAATTCGGGCGGTTTCGGATAACTGATCCGACCGGGATTAGCTTTTGCGAGCTGTAACAATTCAGCAAAAGAGCTTGGAGGATTGGTGAGTGTTTTTTTATCGTGAATAAACACCAGTTGCCCGACCCCCCATGGTGCTTCCAAGCCTTTGGTGGGTTCAGTAAAGTCCTCTGTCACGGGCAAGGTTTTATCAACGATTTGCCAGTTAGGCAGCGCCTCGACAAAGGGGCCTTCAAGTAACCCGTTTTCCTTCATCGATTTAAAGTTCTCGCCATTAATCCAGACCATATCGACACTGCCGCCGGTATCTTTTCCCGCCGTTTTTTCAGCCAATAAACGATTCACTGTTTCTGCAATATCAGCCACTTTAACGTGTTTGAGGGTCACACCGTATTCACGTTTGAGTTCACGCCCAGCCCAACGAAGATAAGCATTGATTTGCTGATTGCCGCCCCAGGCATTGAAATATACGGTTTGCCCGTTCGCGTCTTGTTCGACTTGTGCCCAATCCTGCTCAGCGGGAGTGGCCAAGGCATAGCCACTGGTGATTGCGAGCGTTAGGGCCGCTATCCATTGTTTCATTGTTCTTCCTTATTGATTAATGACGCATCCAGCGTTGATATTTTTCGACCCACTGTAGGAGTTTCTCCGGTGCATGCGCCTGTTTCCACATACCCGCCGTATATTTAACCGCTTCACTCATGGTGGGATAAGGATGAACGGTGCCGAGTATTTTGTTCAGCCCCAAGCCATGGCGCATCGCTAAGGTGAACTCGGCCAATAAATCGCCGGCATGTTCTCCCACTATCGTTACCCCCAGTATGGTGTCTTTTCCCTTTGGTGTCAGCACTTTAATAAAGCCATGATCATTGCCATCAGCGATGGCGCGATCCAGATCATCAATGCCGTAATAGGTCACTTCGACGTCTTGTTGGTTGGCTTTGGCTTCTTTTTCATTAAGCCCAACACGTGCAACTTCTGGGGACGTGTATGTTGCCGCTGGCATCACCGAGTAATCCGCTTTAAAACGCTTAAATTGGCCAAATAACGCATTGACCGCGGCATACCACGCTTGATGGGCACTGGCATGGGTCAACTGAAAGGGCCCTGCCACATCACCCACTGCATAGATATTGGGGTAATTAGTTTGTAAATAGTCATTGACCTGAATGGTGCCACGCTCGGTCACTGGAATATCGAGCTTTTCGAGACCAAAGCCTTTGGTGTTGGCGCTGCGTCCTAACGCGACCAGCACCGCATCAAATGTGACGGTTTTCTCACCGTCAGGGCCGTCGAGTAAGGCGATTTGCTCATTGCCACGTTGTTCAAATGCTTTGACCTTGTGCTGTGTTAAAACCGTGACGCCGTCACATTCTAAGGCCTGCTCAACCAAGTGGGCAGCGTCTTTATCTTCACGGCTGAGAAGTTGGTCGGCCATTTCCGCGAGCGTCACTTGGCTGCCTAAACACGCAAAACTTTGTGCCAATTCTGCGCCAATGGGACCCCCGCCCAAAACCAACAACCGTGGTGGCAGTTCAGTCAGTGACCAAATCGTATCTGAGGTGTAATGTGTCACCTCAGCCAAACCGGGAATGGGAGGGAGCATGGGGCGTGCGCCGGTCGCAATCACGATGTTGCGGGTAGTGAGGCGTTCGCCATTCACTTCAACTTCCCATGGCGAGACGATGTGTGCTTCGCCTTGCACGCACTCCACGCCGAGCTTGGTGTAACGCTCGACCGAATCATGGGGCTCAATGTGGGTAATCACCTGTTTTACCCGCGCCATCACCGCTGGAAAATCAACGACTGGCGCTTGGGCATGAATGCCAAACGCCTTGGCCTTGCCGATTTCTCGCATTGTTTTCGCTGCGCGTATCAGCGCTTTAGAGGGAACACACCCGGTGTTTAGGCAATCACCTCCCATCGAATCTTTTTCAACTAGCGTGACTTTTGCTTTCACCACTGCAGCGATATAACTCGATACCAGTCCACCTGCGCCGGCACCAATTACCACCATATTGCGATCAAACTGATGGGGTTTGCGCCAACCTTGATAGCGTTTACGACGCGTGACCCACGCCATGATCCATTTTGCTAGCAGCGGGAACAGGCCGAGTAATGCGAGCGATCCAAGCACCGAAGGCGACACCACATCGCCAAGTGCGTCGATTTGGGCGAGTTGAGTCCCTGCATTCACGTACACAGCTGTCCCCGGTAGCATGCCTAGCTGGCTGACCCAGTAGAAGGTGCGCGTTTTTAAGGGCGTTAACCCCATCACTAGATTAATTAAGAAAAAGGGAAAAATGGGAATGAGGCGTAGCGTGAGCAGATAAAAGCGGCCATCTTTTTCAATGCCACGGTTAATGGCATCTAATTTTTGACCGAAGCGATTTTGTACCCAGTCTTGGAGTAAAAAACGACTGACCAAGAAGGCGAGGGTGGCACCAATAGAGCTGGCGAAAGAGACCAGAATCAGCCCCCACCAAAATCCAAACAATGCGGCGCCCAATAAGCTCGCTACCGCGGCACCGGGGAGTGATAGGGCAGTCATCACAATATAGCCAAGCAAGAAAAATAGGCTGGCTTGGGTAAAATGCTGAACGATGTAATCGTTGAGTATCGCCTGTTGCGCTTTCGCATTGTCGAGCGTGAGCCATTGGCCAAGGTCGAAACTAAACCAGAGCGCGACGATGGCGGCAATCATTAGGCCAACAAGAAGTTTTTTTACTGACATATTAGGTCTCGTCGCTAAATTAAAGAGGGCCAGCTATTACTTTAGAGTACTTTTGTGGACGGTTGGCAACTAACTGGCTGATTTATCGGTTGCATCAGCGAACTGTGCTGTCGATCTTACCTCTGACAAGACCGTATCGATCGCTAAAAACTTTCAGTTAAACGAAAAATCGCCAATTAAATCAAAAAAACGCCGATTAATCTCCACGAACTAGAGTCGACGGAAAGAAAAGCGCACTCGATAAGATGATGACGCAAAAGGAAGGGCATAGAGGCATGTCAATGAGTTAATAGAATAAAGCGACACCGCCAGAAGGCGGTGTTGAACGCAAACATTGCTCACAGGAAAATTAGTAAGTCATACAAAGGTGACTGTGAGAGGTTATTTTTCTAAGTGTTGTAATAATTCTTGACGGCGTTGGGGTGGCACTACCGACCAGTGTTTACCGGTAATCGCCCCTTCTAACGACCACAAAAGCTCGAGACTCAATTGTGTTTCATGAGCAGATCTCAGTGCTTTATAAGCGCCGACGGCACCGTGCTTTTGCAATGTTTCTGGCGAGTCTATGCCTGCCTTTTTAAGCATTCGTTCGGTGGCCAATCGTAGATTCGGGAGATCTTTGAGCCTTGACGGTGTCGCTGCCGATTTCATAGAACGATCCTGGATAGCAACGTCGAGAGCATTTTTCGCTTCGGCCAATAATCGCTCTGGATCGTCCCACCAAGCGCTAGGAATAGCAAAATATTTGGTGACGACCGGGAATCCACGTTTTTTATACACATATGGCGTTAAGCCTTGCTGTTTGAGTAAGGCCTCGTTTTCTATACCGGCACGAAGGTGGAGGGTGTTATTGACCACTAGGGCGAACATGGTGTCTTCACAAAAAAGTCCAAATCCGCCGAACATGGATCGGGATTTGATATTGCCAAACTCGGCAAATAAACGCATCGCGTCTTTTAAAGCAGGTTTATCCATTTAATAACAATCTCGATGAATGTGAATGCCTAAAAATAAAGTCGCAGTCTAACAAGGCAAACAGACAAGATTGTCAACGAAGCATCAAATATTCGATTTGATCCGTTCGTTTGCTGACACTTGATTCAGCAATAAAAACAACAGCGCTGGCAGCCCCGCTACCATTGAATCCCTGACAGTGACGCCAGAATCATTAGGCCGGAGGCTTTGCGTCCCATGCTTTCGCGATGGTTTGCCTTGTTCAAACGTTGTCCAGGATATAATAATTGGACACAGATGTCGCCCTCTCTACGCATACAAAATGTGATATTGGTTCAATAAGTATGTAACTGATAATTTAAAGTAAAAGCTCTTATCCATAGGAAATCAAAAAAGCCACGACCGTCATAGGGGCGTGGCTTTACATAAAAAAACGCGATAAACCATTAGGTTAGGTTTTTTACAGAGTCTCGACTGATTAATGATAAATCCATTTCAAACACTTGCTGCTGCGTATCGTTATCATTAATCCGGCTGAGTAAAAGTTTAACCGCAGTCTTGCCCAGTTGTCGTTTAGGTTGATGGACAGTTGTCAACGGTGGTGAGTAATATTCAGTCAGATCAATATTGTCATAACCGATGACAGAGATATCATCTGGCACCTGAATACCCGCCTGGTTGAAGGTGCTGATCGCCGCTAACGCCATGATATCATTAAAACAAAAAACTCCCGTAGGACGGTTTTCCATGGCAATAAACTGCTGAGCGGCGACTTTTGCTTGATTCGCTTCAAAGTCCGCTTCAATGATCCAGTCTTGATTTACGGGGATATCAGCTTCTTTCAGGGCCCGATAAAATCCTGCAAGCCGTTGCTTACAGGTGTTCTTATCCATTTGCCCAGAGATACAACCAATTTGGGTATGCCCGTTGTCAATAAAATGTTTGGTTGCCAGATAGCCGCCTAGTTCCGCGTTATCTTCAATCCGATCGGTATCAATGTGGTGACTGCCCCAATCCATGACGACCATGGGTAGGTCACGCTTCTTCTCTAGCAGTAGCATGAGATCTTCATTGAGATCCGAGCACACCACAATTAAACCGTCGACACGCTTTTCTGACAGCATACGCAAATAGTCGCGCTGCTTTTCAAGGTTGCCTTCGGTATTACACAAAACTAGCGTGTAGCCTTGCTCGTAGCAATAGTCTTCTACACCGTGCACGAGCTCGGCAAAAATGGGTTGGTCGATTTAGTGACCAGCATTCCGAGCGTACGTGTCGTATTACATTTTAAACTACGAGCCACAGCACTCGGTGCATAGTTCAGGTCTTCAACGGCTTGCCAAACCTTTTCTGTTGTCTTTTCGGCGACAAAGCGGGTCTTATTGATAACGTGTGAGACCGTGGTGGTTGAAACACCCGCGAGACGCGCGACATCTTTAATCGTTGCCATCTTAATTCTTCTATATTGTGAAGCCTTGGGATCGTTACTCGCGACCTTACAGAAAAACGCCGCTGATACGCAGCGGCGCTGTCTTTCACAATCCCGGCCCATCAGACGGTTGCGAAGGTAACGAATCCGATTTCATCCATTCTCATAGCTAATCGGTTGCGGTCTCAGTTTACTTAGGTTGCCGCCTAGTCGCAATTGGTCTGATGAGCGAACGATCATCAACAGACGGTTTTGTGACCCAGCTAGGCGGTTATCAATGCAAAAGTCTCATGGCGACGCTGGCAAGATCCCACCTTGATAGCAATAACTCAGGCACTAGGTCACGATCAATGGGCAGGCATGCTCAGGGTGCTCAATGACCTTAAGCGGGTACTGATAAATCTTTGCGACCTGTTCACTCTCAAAACATTGCCATGGGGTACCCGTTAATACCATCTCTCCTTGTTTGAGAAAATACAGGCGATCCGCGTAGCGACTGGCAAGATTGAGGTCATGCAGCACCAAGACCACTGTCATCCCTTGATCGGCAAGCGATCGACAGCGTTGTAGCGTGTAATGCTGATGGGTAATATCGAGCGCCGATGTAGGTTCATCGAGTAGCATGATGGCCCGCGTTGGATCGGTTTGGACTAACTGCAAAGCAATGCGCGCCATATGGACTCGCTGTTTTTCACCGCCTGACAATATAGGATAAGGCCGGTTAGCAAGATGGGTGATATCCCACTGCTGTAACTGCTCATCGGCGAGGGCGGCAATTTGCGCCTGATTCGCTTGTAACGGTGTCGCCCCCATTTGAACCACTTCTTTGACCGTAAACGCAAAGGTTAAGCCACTACTTTGGGGAAGAAAGGCGACCTGTTTAGCAAAGCGCTCACCATGCCATGCGGCTTTAGGCATGGCCCAAAAATCAACCTGGCCTGATGGATGACTGTCACTCATCACTTGTTTGAGTAAGGTGCTTTTCCCCGCGCCATTTGGCCCGAGCAACACATGTAATTGGCCTGCAGCAAAGGAAACATTGATGCGATTAAGTAGTTGGCGTCCGTTAAGCGAGTAACTTAAATCACGAACATTGAGGGCAATATCAGACATTAATGCACCACTGCTTGTCGTTGTTGGATCAAAAGCCATAAAAAGAAGGGTGCCCCCATAAGTGCGGTGATGATCCCCACTGGCAGCTCTGCCGGCGCAACAATGATTCGTGCGATAATATCAGCAAGCGTCAATAAAAGGGCGCCCAATATCGCCGATAAAGGGATCAGGGTGCGATGATCTGGCCCAGCCAATAGACGGCCAATATGCGGTACAACCAAGCCAATAAAGCCAATTAATCCTGCGGCACTGACCGACACGCCCATTCCAGCGGCTGTTGCAATGATCAATAAGCGCTTTAGGCGATGAACATTGATGCCAAGATACGCAGCTTCGTTCTCGCCAAGTAATAAGGCGTTGATATGCGGAGCGCAGCGATAGGCAAAAAGCGTGAGGGTAACGGATGCAACGCCCGTTAACGCGATGAGTCCCCACGATGCGCCAGTGAGCGATCCCATTGACCACAAGGCGATATCACGCAATGTTTGGTTATCAGCAACGTAATTGATTAACCCGAGCGCCGCACCCGACAAGGCACTAATGGCAATACCGGCTAACAACATCACGGTAACCGATGTTCCCATCGATGTTGTGCCAATACGATAAACAAACAAGGTGGCGACCAGCGCACCCAAAAAGGCAAATAGCGGCACCGAGAGGGTAAAACCGACGTTAAGGCTGCCCCAGGATAACAGCAACAATCCCAACGCGCCGCCTAAAGACGCCCCTCCAGAGACTCCAATGATCCCCGGATCCGCAAGCGGATTGCGAAATAGCCCTTGCATTAATGCGCCAGATACTGCCAGAAGTGCGCCAACGAACAAACACAATAAGGTGCGTGGTAAGCGGACCTGTTGCACGATGGTCAAGATATGCGGTGCGACATCACTTTGCCAAGGGCTCAAGCTTTGTAAACTGACGAGCCACCCAAGTTGCCACTGTCCCACGGCTATCGACATCACAGTGACGATGAACAAAACAGTGATCAGCACAGGGAAGAGCCGCTGATGCGTTTCACGAAAGTAAGCGTGCATTACTATTGGTTTCCGGTTAAATGGGTTTGAATGCGCAGGGCCTCATTAAGAGTATTCAGACTTAATCCACCCACTAATACACGGCCATCCACAGCGATGATGCGATTGTTTTTATACGCTCGTGTGCTTGATAGCAACGGGACGGCGTTTGCCAGCCCTTGCATACCACCAAGCTGATCGAGTGAGCGTTGCATGACCAAAATAAAGTCAGGATTAAAGCCAAGCAGCGCCTCGGGTGAAAGTGGCTTATAGCTGGTGACGGATTCAGCCGCAGGGTTCGTGGCACCGAGCAATTCAATCAAGGTATTTGGAGTGGTATCCGCGCCGGCGACACTGGCAGGGCGTCCCTGTTGAACCAAGAGAAAAAGACCGTTGAGCGTGGATGTGTTTGATGCTGACGCTCGGGTTTCTAGCTTGGCTAATTGGTCATCCATGGCGTTGATCAATGGTCCGGCATTCGCTTGTGTCGCCGTTAACTTCGCCAAGGTATGAATACGTTGCTTGAGGGTAGCGACCGTCGGGGTACTCGATAACGTGACCACCTGGACCCCGGCATCACGGAGAGTTGATAACACTGGTGCTGGGCCCATTTCTTCTGAACCAATTAAAAGATCGGGTGATAGCGAAAGTACACCTTCCGCCGCGAGCTGGCGATGATAGCCCACGCTCGGCATGTCTTTCTCTTGTAATTGGCTGGTGGCATCAATACCAACAATCTGTGATTGCGCGCCAAGCTCAACGAGCAAGTCAGTCACACTTGCGCCCGCACTGACGATGCGTGGCGAAGCATGAATCGATAGAGATATGAGGGTACTGAACAGAGCTATCACTCTTACTGCGGCGGTGGCCATGTTAAATCCTTATTTTCGCTTTATCAGTGGCTTATTGGTCAAAGGTAATGCGGTGTCATTAGCAGTGATTTATCGTTCACTGCACATTTGTAATTATTAGTTACATAACTAATTAAGATCAATTATCGTTTACATTGCTGTTCTCGATCAATACAATCTTGTAAAAATAATGATGATTCTCATTTGTAGTTGAACCAGAGAGCACTGAAATGACATTGAAAAAGGATATTTTGATACCACGCCCGAGCCACCTAAACCTCGCTATCGGACTTGCGCTTGGCACATTAAGCCTCACTTCACCTGTCATGGCCGCCGATGGCGGGCAACAAAATGGCAACCAAACAGAAACGGTGTCTGTGTATGCCAGTCGTATGGACGCGCAAAAAGCGAATCGCGCTGTTGCCGTCAGCACGGTGTCACAGGAAGAAATAGAGAAAAGACAAGGAAGTAACGTCACGGATTTAATTCGGCACTTACCCAATGTCTCTGTGCTTGGTGGCGGGCGCGATGTCGCTCAGTCTGTGACTATTCGTGGATTAAGCAGCGAAAACGGCCGCGTGGTGCAGCTTGTTGATGGTGCACGTCAGAATTTTTCTGTTGGTCACCGCTCCAGTCTATTTATTGATCCTGAGTTACTCCGCTCGGTAGAGGTGGTCCGTGGCCCATCGAGTACCCTGTGGGGCTCCGGTGCTTTGGGAGGCGTGTTTGCCCAAAACACCAAATCAGCCAGCGATTTTCTTTCCGGTGATCAGGCCTTAGGTGGTTACCTTAAACAAGGATTCCACAGCAACAATAATGCGTCACGCACAAGCGGCGCGGTGTTTGGACGCACAGAGACGGTTGATTGGCTGGTACAAAGCTACTATCACGATTCGGACGATAACCAACTGGGTAATGGTAAAACCTTGTCTTATTCAGCGGATAGAGAAAAAGGCGGGTTGGCGAAAGTGACATTCACGCCGTCTTTAGATCATCAATGGACGTTGACTGCTCGTCAAGGCGAACTTAATGATATGTCTCCATCAAATCCCTCAGTCAAAGAGCCGTCAGGTTCTTATCCGTTAGTATACCGAGAAACAAGGGACCAGAGCTTTTCCGTTGCCTACGATTATAGTCCCGCCAATCATTGGGTCGATATTAACTCTCAGTTGTATTTCAATAATACTGAGATGAAAGAGCACCGTGTTGCACCGCAAGAACGTGACAATAATGAGACTCAAACCATAGGTTTCTCTATCACGAATACGTCCAACATAAAAAATATCGATTTAATTACAGGTCTGGATTTATATCGAGATAGTTATGAAACGAAACGTGATGACAGCAGTGCACCTGGAGAGCGTCCGGCAGGACAAGATGCAAATGCAGAAAGTATAGGGGCGTTTGGTCAAATAAATATTCCTGTATTCGACCAGATTCGTTGGCAAGCGGGTGTTCGATTTGACTCATACAAAGGTGAAGATAATCGGCCGACATCACTGGATAGTGAGAGCCGCGATCATGCGTGGTCCCCATCGACGGCATTGACATGGAACGCAACCGAACAGCTAGCATTGACTGCCAGCTATCGCGAAGCTTTTCGTGCACCGAGCTTAGAAGAAATGTATGCCAGTGGTACTCACTTTGTGGTTCCTATGGGGCCTACAAAGTTGATCAATCGATTTATACCGAATCCGGACTTGAAACCTGAGCACAGTGCCAATAAAGAATTAGCCATCACGTACCAATTTACACCGACGAGCTATTTCGACAATGCTTATGTTGATGCGCGCCTGTTCCGCAACGATGTTGACGATTTTATTGATATGAACGTTGACTTCATGGGCGGCACTACAACGCGTGAAAACGTTAAAGATGCCAAACTGGAAGGCATCGAACTAAGCCTTCATCACCAACTCGGTGGTTTTACCAATAGCGTGAGCTACAGCCAAACCGAAGGCAAGAATAAGAATGATGGTAGCTATCTCGATAACATCCCAGCGCATAAATGGGTTGCTGAAACCGACTATGCGCTGGCGACGTTACCAGTGAGTGTCGGCGGTCGAGTCTCTCATTATGCCGATCAAAACGACACTAACGATGCCAACACTTATGATGGCTACACCCTGTGGGATGTGTATGCAAGCTACAGTCCCAATGGCGCTTGGGATGGCGTGAAGTTTGATTTAGCGATCGATAACTTAACCGACGAGCAATATACCCAAGCTTGGGCGCAAGTGGCTTCACCAGGGCGCGATATCAAATTTAATGTTCGTTACCAAATTTAGCTCGTTACCAACTTTAACGACTCGTACAAAGGGCAGGTGAACGCCTGCCCACACTGATAGAACCTATCACAATAAAAATAGGCTGGGAGTGATCAATGACAACCACTACGTTAACGGAGCAGGTCAGTGCGCTACTGACCGAGAATGCCTCGATGCTGCCTGCCGATATGGCAGCAACGCTAGGTGTGAGTGAGGGGGAAGTGGTACGCGCCATGCCCGCAGATTATCAAACTTGGGTCGATGGGCAACATGCTGAAACCGTGCTCATGCAGGTGGCCGGATGGGACGGGCCTGTGACGGCGATTGTGCATTCCGGCGGCTCGATCTTTGAAGTAAAAGCGCCGTTCCCCAAAGGAAAAATCGCTTACGGCTATTACAACTTAATGGGTAAGCCCGGCGAAATGCATGGCCACTTAAAATTAGAACGCATGGCGGGCATTGCTTTTGTCAGCAAACCCTTTCGCGGCAAGACAACCCATTACATCGGCTTTTTTACCGAACAAGGCGATTCGATTTTTAAGATCTATCTCGGGCGTGATGAAAAACGTCAGCTTTTAGACCATCAGATTGATGCCTTTAACCAACTAAAAACGCAGTTAGCGACCTCACAACAAACAGAATCGGAGCAATAACTATGGATCAAGCGACTAAACAACAACGGCTACAAAACCGCCTTGGCCCTGAAATTAAAGAATTTCGTGCAAACTGCCGGACATTACAGCTTGCAACATTGGATACAAAAGGCAAACCCAATGTCAGTTATGCCCCCTTTGCTCAGCGTGAAGATGGCTTTTATATCCTGATCAGTGAAATTGCCCGTCACGCACGTAACCTGCAAGAAAACCCAAACTTGTCATTGATGATGATCGAAGATGAAGGGAGCGCGAAACAGATTTTTGCTCGTCAACGTCTTAGTTTTGATGCACGAGCTGAAATGGTGGAACGTAACACCGCGACTTGGCAAGTTGGCATTGATGCATTGAAAGCGCGGTTTGGCGATATTATCGATAATTTGAGTGGGTTAGAAGACTTTCGCCTCTTCCGTCTGGCGCCAGAAAACGGCCTGTATGTGAAAGGATTTGGCCAAGCGTTTCAGGTTGGCAGTGACGACTTTGTTGATATGGTGCACCTTGATCAAGGCCACCGTAAAATCGGCGAAGACAATGACATTAAAACTACCGATGAGCTCGTCATTAACGGCTAATCGAGTTGATGAAGGGTGAGACGGCAATGTGTTTCGCATTGCCGTTTTCTCTTTATTATCGGTATTGGGCTTGGTAACAACCTCGCTGCAATTATGGTAAAGTAAACGCCATTACCAAGCCGATAACCACGAGCAGCATGAATTACATCCCATTATCTGACTACAAAAGAAAGTGGATTTTCACCCATCAATCTCTCCCTATCCCAGAGCAAGATCTTGCTGAGATTAAACCCATGACAGAGACGCGTGCGGCGCAGTTGTGGCAAGAATTTATCAGTAAAGATAGCCCGACACCGGATCATTTTGGTAAGCAAGATTGGCCCACCCATCAAAACGTTTGGACTCAACGGCTGGTCTGGCAACATGCGTGGGACAACGATGATGATCTGCCTGAAGACTTTGTGTCCAATTTTCCTTGGGAAGACAATATTACGGTCTACTTTTGTTACGACAAACATAATATCGTCGAAACTCGCTGGGGCGTGTTCAAGCAATATTGGAAAAACTTTCTATTCTATGATGACAAACCCATCTTGATTGGTCGTCGTCGCAAAGAGGTTGCGATGTTTGAGCAATCAGGTGAAGTAGTGATCGGTCAACGTGACTGACGTTCAAGTCATCAACGACGTGGCCGTTAATAGAAAGATAAACCGCATGTCCAATCCATAGCGTCATCGTATAGGGATCAGAGATGATAAAAATAATCGCTGCCGTGTGTTTGTCGGTCTTACTGGTTGGGTGCTCGTTACCTAATATGTCGGATCTGTGGCGCAATTACAGTACCATTGGCTTAAACGAAGCATTACGGGGAGCCGAGCAAGATCTGATTCATTGTCGCTATGATAATACGCTGGATACCGCGCAGCGATACACAGTGATTGGAACCGCGCGAGAAAAAGCGCGTGCGTTCGAATTAATGGGGATCGCGTATAGCGAGCAAGAAAACACTGCTGAATTTGATCATACCTTGCAACGCTTTTTATTTTCAGAGCCAGGGCGCGCAATGACAGCGCCACAGGTGCAAATACAATGGCAACAAGCCCAGCTAGACATTGAGCATCAGCGTGAGACGGCGCTAAGCCAGACGCACTGTTTGCAGTCAACCAATATCCCCAAAACAGGACCGCTCAAATAATTAGGCAGCCACTGAATGTGACTGCCTGCGCACGCCGCAATGTTTGGCTAGCTCTTTAGAATACTGTCTGCCAAGGTGATCAGTCGCGGATAAGCGAACTCACTTTCTTGCGCAATCGCAGCTTGTTCAACTAACACCTCGTGCAGAATTTCTTGTGTGGTAAGTGGGTTAGCAAGTACCACCCTAAACACTGTGGTCGTCCGCCGCTGCCACTGCTCTGGCGTGAGACGCGTCCGTGAGACGAACGTTTGACCTGATTCACGCTGGCGTTTTTGCACAAATTTAGTCAGATCATTGAGCAAGTTATGAATCAAATCGACTTGCTCTTCATTAGCCACCGCAAGGGCCGCTTGCACACGAGCGGGAACAAACCGATAGGTCAATAAACAAAGCTCTGGCTCTGAGATCAGCTCAAAATCCGGGTGTTGGCTAATCATCTTGGCAAACGCAGCTGCTTTATCGATACTTTGATCAATCAACAGCTCATAGCCACGGCGAGAAATAATATTCATACAGGCAAATACCAACATCGCCATACCGCTGCGAGAGCCTTCAAGCGTATGACTTCCGAGGTCTTTTGCCCCTTTACGGAGAATATACTCGGCGTGGTGCTCGATGGATGCGACCACGGAAGGATCTTTAAACAGCACCATACCGGCGCCCATAGGGACATACAGCTGTTTATGGGCGTCAATGGTCACCGAATCAGCACGTTCAATACCGGCCAGCTTATGGCGCTGGTTATTCGACATTAACGTGGCACCACCCCAGGCGGCATCCACGTGAAAATGAATGCCTTCTCGCTCAGCAATATCAGCTAACGCATTGAGTGGATCGATACTACCGGTTTCTGTCGTGCCAGCGACACCCACGATGGCCACCGGTTTGATATTATCGCGATTCAGTTGCGTAATAGTGTCTTCGAGTGCATCAATGCAAATGCGATTTTGGTTATCTGCGGGCACGGAGATCAATTGGTCGCGGCCAATCCCTAGCACATCGGCGGCTTTTCCCAATGAATAGTGGCCCCGCTCAGACACTAGAATGGCCAAATCGCGATAACCATAGTGACGCATTGCACCAAACAAGCCTGCTTTGTTAATGCCAGGAAATTCACCATCAGGCTTAAGGACGTTATTTCTCGCCACCCATAGCGCGGTAATGTTGGCGACTGTTCCCCCCGAGCAGAATGCGCCCAGCGAGTGGTTGGCGCTGTGCATCCAGCTTTGATAAAAGGCATCATCTTGCTGATAAATCAGATTATGCAGCATGCCAAGCACTTGACGCTCGAGCGGAGTAAACGCTTTCGAGGTTTCGATCTTGACCGTATTCTGGTTAAGGCCAATCATGATTTTTGATAACGGCATTAAAAAATACGGCAGGGCAGAGGTCATGTGGCCAATAAATCGCGGCGAGGCGGTGTGAACGGACTGGGCCACCAATTTATCGAGTAAAAACTGCGTGTGATCCGACACGAAGGCAGGATCTTCAGGAATTGCGGGATTACTAAAATCACTTTCGATATCTGCCAGCGAACGCTCGGTAGCCGTAATGTGATTTTGTAAAAATCGATTAAGATTCTGCGAGATTTCTTGCTCAATTTGACTGAGCGTTGAGTCTGGCGCTTCGGGGACAGTGAAAATCCGGTGTAAGGTTTCGGGCGTCGCGTCCGCGGCTTTATTATGTATGGCCATGACGTTCTTCTTTTATCTGCTTAGCTGTCCAAACGGTGAAAACCCTGATCAAACAAAGGCTATGCACACGATCACTTGCTGAAAAATGGCCACAACATAGCAAAAAAATGCGCGGCAATCAGGCTTTTTTATCGTTTGATGACAGCAAAAGCCGCATAAGCAACGAATATGATGACGGTCAGAGCCGACAACTGCCGGCTCATTGTTGATTGATGCAGACTTACTGACATTGACGATCGTTAATGCTTACCATCTGATCGTTATATTGGTTCAATGGTTTGTCGATTTCTTTAGGGTGGCTGAGAAGGTCGGCGAGGGCACTACGTAACGCATAGTTACCTTCCATTGACTCTCCTTGACGAAAAGCAAACACGTCTTTCGCCAGTGACGACGGCGGCAGTGAGCTTTGCGACAGGGTTTTAACATCTTCTTGCGAGAGCATTAGCCATGATTCAACCGGCGCATCGAGATTGAGCTTGGCGCTGTCATTATTTAAATAATAGTCAAAGGCTTGTGCGTTCAGATTAAAGTGGTTGGTACGGCCGCGTAAAAACCAGTCGGCTACCTCATCCAAAGAGGCGTCTTTTTCAACGGTCATCTCCACTAATGCTTGATACCAGTTAATTGATGCATCAACGTAGTCATGGTATTTGGCTGAATAACAGTCTGCGTTTTCTACCGGTGCCGCGTGTGACATCATCGGCAACAAGGCTGCGACCAGTGCAAGGGCATAGCGTTTCATAGCATTTTCCTAATCGTTATCGTGTTTGCGCTTAATAATTATACGCACTAACCATGCGAGGTGCGCAAACAGTGAGGTTTGGGCATCATTATCATGATAAAACGCCCACATTGTAGAACGACCTACCGACAAAGTTAAATAACACATTGATATAAAAAGCCCTGTAGCAGAAAAGCTGTGAAGCTGCCCTCAGTTAGGCGTTGCCCTCAGTGACGAAAGTAAAAAAAATCGGCTTAGCGCACTAATGATAACCAGCAGGATGCAAATTCAGCGAAGCCCAGCCCACCTGGTGCCTCTGTGATCCAGGTGGGTGGGGTATCGAGTGCAGCAAGGTGGGGGGCAATATTGGCGACCCCAACACTGAGCGGAAAGTAGGCAAACATGTCGTTATCGTTGCGTGAGTCACCAATAAAGGCAACCTGTTGAGGGGCGGCCTTTTCTGTGACACCGTAACGAAAAAGCCAATCCAGCGTCGCTTGTTGTTTATTATGGGTACCCAACCATGCGTTAATATGAATAGAGCTAGCCGTTGCTTTGGCACCATATGCGTGGAGTGCCTCAAGCAATGCATCAACTTCGGATTGTGGCGCACGTTGGGTATGCTGACCAATATCAATGGCCACTTCACAGTGGCGGTAGGCTTGATCGGCGCTGAGGGTACGATTTGGATACTGCTCGAGTAAGTGATCAATCCAATCGCGCAGCCCGGGTTGTGCTTGCTGGGCGGTGTAGCTGATTTTTGTCTGTCGTCGGCCATTTTCATGCCACATCACCACGCCACCATTTTCACCGATGACCGCATCGACAGGCCAAGCGTTAATGATGTGATCACACCAACCTGCACAGGCCCCTGTCACGGGTACTACTCGGATCCCCGCGTCACGCAATTCGGTTAATGCCTTCAGTGTTTGCCACGGAAGTGCCCCTTGCCACGTCAAGGTGTCATCAACATCGGTAAACAGCCACTGAACATCGCGCCAGCGTTCGGCGTGTTGATGTATCGATGACAAAGGCAAACACTGAATTGGCATGACGCTATGCTCCTAAAGTATGCTCCTAAAGATTAAATCGCCACAACCCGCTCATCGCTAAGCGCTTTCACATCAAGCGTCAGCCGTTTACCGCTTTCAGCCGCAAAGACATGCAAATTGTGCGGGTCAATCGCTAACGGTAGTTGATCGCCCTCTATCACTTTACTATGGCCTTCTAAGCGCAAGGTGATCAGACTATCCGTGTCCGCGATGTGACCATAGACCAACAAATCGGCCCCTAACGCCTCCGTTAAGGTCACCGATAGCGTAAATTGCGCCTGGTCGTTAGGGACGATTTTTAAATGTTCAGGCCGTAGCCCAACACATACCGATGATGCGGTTGTGCCCTGGCAATAAGCCAGTGCGTGATGACCGATGGATAGGGCGTGATTGTGGATTTGTCCGTCGACGATGTTCATCGCCGGAGAGCCAATAAAGGTGGCAACAAAGAGGCTGGCAGGCGCATCATAGACTTCCAGCGGTGTACCAATTTGCTCGACGTTGCCGCCATTTAACACCACTAACCGGTCGGCAAGCGTCATCGCCTCAACCTGATCGTGGGTGACATAGACCGCTGTCGTCTTGAGTTTTCGTTGCAGGCTTTTTATTTCTAAACGCATCTGAACACGTAGCTTAGCATCCAGGTTGGATAAGGGTTCATCAAACAAGAACACCTTGGGACGACGAACAATTGCACGGCCCATTGCCACGCGCTGACGTTGGCCACCAGACAGTTGATTGGGGCGTCTATCTAGCAAGTGATCAAGCTCCAACATGGTCGCGACTTCGTTGACCAATGTTTCAATCTCCGCTTTTGGGGTGCCGCGGTTTCTCAATCCGTAAGCCATGTTATTAAACACACTCATGTGCGGGTAAAGCGCATAATTTTGAAACACCATCGCGATATCACGCTCACCCGGCTCCAGATCATTCACTCGCTTGTTGTCGATAATTAAGTCGCCATCCGAGATGGCCTCCAGGCCCGCAATCATGCGCAGTAATGTGGATTTACCACAGCCACTTGGGCCGACCAAGACAATCATCTCGCCATCTTGTACGGCCAAGTCGACACCATGAATAGCTTTGAACCCATTCGGATAGGTTTTTTGAAGTTGATCGAGGGTTACCGTTGCCATTTACTTCTCCGTCTCCACTAAGCCTTTAACAAATAGTTTTTGCATGCCCAAAACCACCAATACAGGCGGTAGCATTGCCATTAATGTGGTTGCCATGACGCGGTTCCATTCCACTTCACCGTCGCCAACAGACAACATGCGCTGAATACTCATCACGATGGTGTAATACTCGTCATCCGTGGTGATCAGAATGGGCCATAAATACTGGTTCCACCCATAGATAAAAGTGATCACAAACAGCGCGGCAATATTGGTGCGCGATAAGGGCAATAAAATATCTTTAAAAAATTTAAACGGACCTGCACCGTCCATGCGGGCGGCTTCCAGCATTTCCCCCGGCACGGTCATAAAGAACTGCCGGAATAAAAAGGTCGCGGTGGCGCTGGCGATCAGCGGAATCGTTAGGCCCGACATGGAATTCAACATATTGAGGTCGGCAATGACCTGGAATGTCGGCATAATACGTACTTCAACGGGAAGCATTAAGGTCATAAAAATGATCCAAAATGCCAGCATGCGGCCAGGAAAACGGAAATAGACCACCGCATAGGCCGACAAAATTGAAATAACCAGTTTGCCGATGGATATGCCCATCGCCATTAAAAATGAATTCCATAACATGCCTGCTACGGTGATATTTAACTCACGCGATGTCCCTTCGGTGAGTACCTCTGTAAACACAGATAAGCCTTTGTCACCAAACCATAATGGGGTAACACCACTCACAAAGGCGCTGCTATCGTGAGTGGCGGCGGTGAGCGCAAGCCACACGGGCAACGCAACAGAGGCCACACCCAGAATCAACACCAGATGCGAGAACACAGTAAGCCAAGGGCGACGTTCAACCATTAGTAGGCCACCTTCTTTTCAACATATTTAAACTGAATCACGGTTAATGCACCGACCAAGATCATCAGCACCACCGACTGGGCCGCGGATGAGCCCATATCGAGCCCAACAAAACCATCGGCGTAAACTTTATAAACCAGCGTGGTTGTCGATTGACCTGGCCCGCCTTGGGTCATGGCGTGAATAACGCCGAACGTTTCGAAGAAGGCGTATACCAAGTTAACAACCAAGAGAAAGAATGACGTGGGTGACAGCAGCGGGAAAATAATGGTTACAAACCGTTTCCCCGGTCCAGCCCCGTCAATCGCGGCCGCTTCAATCAATGATCGTGGGATCGACTGTAACCCTGCAAGAAAGAACAAAAAGTTATAGCTGATCTGCTTCCAGGTGGCGGCGATAATAACCATGGTCATGGCATCCCCAGAATGAATAAAGGGATTCCAATCGAGCCCAATGGCTTCAAGCGCATGGGCCAGTACACCCACGGTGGGGTTGAACATAAATAGCCAGAGCACCCCAGCGACAGCGGGAGCAACCGCATAAGGCCAAACCAATAAGGTTTTATAGCCCGTCGCGCCTTTGATCACACGATCGGCCATCACCGCGAGCACTAATGCCGAGAGAAGAGCAATAGCGGCGACTGAAAAACTAAAAAACAGCGTAGTGAAAAAGCTACTGTAATAGCTTGTATCACCAATGAGTGCGATAAAATTGTCAGCACCGACGAACTCGGTACTGAGCCCAAAAGGATCTTCAAGTAGCATCGACTGCCAGACCGCTTGTGCTGCTGGCCAAATAAAGAAAACAAGCGTAATGAGCAGTTGCGGTGCGAGTAATAAAATGGGAAACGCACTGTGGTTAAATGTGGGTTTATTGGACATAGACTTTCTCAATAAAAAGAGCGGGCTCAGCGCACCGCTCCATAATACAAGGCGTAATTATTTGTTTGCTTTAGCAAACTTAGCGAGCAATCCGTTCGCACGTTCAACGGCCTCATCCAACGCTTCTTGCGCTGACTTATCACCCGACCAGACAGTTTCAAGCTCTTCGTTGATCACATCGCGAATTTGCACGAAGTTACCCAAACGAATACCTTTCGATGCAGGGGTGGGCTCCACTTCTGTCATCTGATTAATCGCGACATCTGTCCCCGGGTTCTCAGCGTAAAAGCCTTGCTTTTTACTTAGCTCATACGCACCGTGAGTGATCGGCAGATAGCCAGTAAATTGGTGCCAATCAGCTTGGATCTCTGGTTTTGACAAGAACGAGAAGAACTGAGCAACGCCCTTGTACTCTTCTGATTCATGACCTTGCAGAACCCAAAGCGTGGCGCCGCCAATAATCGTATTTCTTGGCTGCTCAACGGCTTTATCCCAGTAAGGCAGCTTGGCAACACCAAACTCAAAGTCTTTCACGCTCTCACGCACGCCCGCATAGGATGCTGAAGAGTTCATATACATGGCACACTCACCACTATAAAAAAGTGGTGCACTGTCAGAGCGACGGCCGCCATACTCAAAGATCCCAGCTTGTTGCCAGTCTGCCATTTTGGCGATGTGATCAACGAAAGGTGATTGGTTAATCAGCATTTCGTTATCCACACTGCTAAAGCCGTTATCATTAGTGGCAATCGGGGTATTATGACGTGCGCCGAGGTTTTCGATTTGTACCCAAGACTGCCAGCCGGTGGTGAAGCCACACTGGGTGCCATTGGCGAGAAGCTTTTCTGATACTTGCTCGACCTCTTCCCAAGTCTTAGGTGGTGTCACCCCCGCTTTGGCGAACAAATCTTTGTTGTAATAAAGCACCGGTGTTGAGCTGTTAAATGGCATAGACAACATGTTGCCATTTTCGTCTGAGTAGTAGCCGGTCACAGAAGAGAGATAATCAGACTGGTCGAACGGTACTTTGGCGTCTTGCATTAACTCATACACTGGGTAAATGGCGCCTTTTGCAGACATCATGGTCGCCGTTCCTACCTCAAACACTTGCACGATATGAGGTTGTTTGTTGGCGCGGAAGGCAGAGACCGCCCCCGTCATGGTTTCGGTATAGTTGCCCTTATAAACGGGCTTCACTGTGTAGTCGTCCTGACTGGCATTGAACTTCTCGGCCATTTCATTCACTTTTTCACCGAGATTTCCGCCCATTGCGTGCCACCATTCAATTTCGGTTGCAGCGTTGGCGGAAAACGAGGCCAACAACAAGGCCGAAGAAAGCGCGGTTAAGCGTTGGGTTTTCATGCGTCACTCCTTTTGAGGATGGGGTAATGTTCATCTGGCAACTTAATGAACAAAAATGAACATAATATGAACCTCACCGAAAAGGGAGATGACAATTGTATGACTTTTGACCGCGATCTCGTTGGTCGTGAAAAATATGTTAATTAAAGCGTGTTCTGTGAATGAAAAGCATGAAATTAAAGGTAATATTAATGTAGCAAATCTGTCACCTTTAACGGGGAGAAATGAAGTCCTGGTTGGCTTACAATAGATATATTTAAGATAAAGAGATGTTCATATGAAAACCGAGCCCGAAAAGTCAGTTTTATCATCTACTCCGGTATCACCTCAGAAATTATGTGGTCACCGGGGTGTCGCCGCTCAAGCGCCTGAAAATACGTTAGCGTCGATCGCCCGCGTGCGTGAACTCGGCTTAAGTTGGGTGGAAGTAGATGTGCAATTAACCCAAGACGGCATTCCTGTAGTCTTTCATGATCAAACGTTATCCCGGTGCACGAATGGGAAAGGGGCGTTGAAAGACACTGCCTTAGTCGATTTACAGCAATTGGATGCGGGAAGCCACTTTTCAGCTGATTTTGCTCAACAACGAGTGCCGACATTAGCGGCCGTATTGGCACAAGTTCATCACGATGAGCTGCACCTTAACCTTGAGATAAAAACCTATGCCGATACCGATATTGCTGCATTATGCGACGCGGTATTTGATTGTTTATCGACAAGCCCTGTGAATGAGCGGCAGATCTTAATCTCGTCTTTCTCTTTGGATGCGTTGCGGTATTGTCGCGATCAAAAACCGAGCCTCGCCCGGGCGATCTTATGGGAAACCATCCCTGATAATTGGCATGAGTTTCGCGATTTAGCCACACTTAGCATTCACTGCAACTATCGCCACCTCACCCAAGAGAAAGCAAAATCCGTTAAAGATTCAGGTTTAGCATTGAAGTGTTACACCCCTAACGATCCGCACGCCGTGGCACCTTTATGGGAGTGGGGAGTGGACATGATGATCACCGACGCCCCTGAGCGTTATTTATCAATAAGTTGATATCGACAAATTGAAAAATAAGGAGGGAGTGTTGGTGACTAACGATTTGGGATTAAACTGGCGACAGCGAGATATTCTCAGCCAATTAGCCGATGTCGAACATTTAGAAACTGACCACTTGGCCGCGCATTTTTCCGTGACTACGCAGACTATCCGTCGCGATATTAATCAGCTTTGTGCGTTGGGGCTCGCCCGTCGTCATCATGGTGGGATCAATATGCCCTCCGCACAGGCAAACAGTGACTATCAGCGCCGGCTTGAACGCCATCGTGGGATTAAAACTGCGATTGCGCAGGCTGTCGCCGAGCGTATTCCTGACGGGGCCACCGTGATGTTGGGCATTGGCACGACCGTCTCGGCGATTGCCGAACAGCTACTCACCCGACGTGATCTTCGGGTGATAACCAACAACGTACAAATCGCCCACATTCTCGGCGCTAATTCTGACCTGGAAATTTGGCTGGCCGGCGGAAAGTTACGGGCCAACGATCAAGATATGGTGGGCCATTCGGTGATTCAGTTTTTATCCCGCTTTCAAGCCGATATTGCCATTATTGGTTGTGCGGCGGTGAGTGAAGAAGGGTGGGCCTGCGAGTTTTCCCCGGATGAAGCCGATGTCAGTGACACCATGTTGGAAGCCGCCACCGCGCGTTGGCTGGTGGCTGATGGTTCAAAATGGCAGCGCAGTGCGCCGGTGAAAGTGAAAACGCTCAAGCAATTTGACTATGTGTTCACTGACCACACTGAGCTTGCCAGTGACATTGCCTTTGTTCCTTGTGCGTTTTAATCATGGCGAGTTAGACCGCAAGGTGTGATCATGCTTGCGCCGATAAGATCGCCCGATAGAGTGCTTCTGCGGCCTCACGCGGGGTTTGCTTCGGGTCGTAGAAAAACTCGTCAATCACATCAAAAATGGCACTTTGCACATAGCGTGTGGTCGACAGTCCATGTGACATACTCGGGCTTAAGGTGCCGTGTTCTTGCGCATAAAGAAACGCATCGCGCGATGCGTGGGCGCAATGATCATCCTCAGGCAATGGCACATCAAATCGGATCGGCAAAGAGCCTTTATAACGATTAAAATCGCGTTGAAATTGCGGTGTCAATAAATACGACGCTATATCCGCCTGGCTTTGCCGCTCGTTTTCATTGTTGGGTTTAAAAAACACAAAGCTGTCGACGTTATAGCTAAACGCGTGTTTAGTGCCAGGGACGGCAACACAGGTAAACGCCTTGCCTTCTTGCTGATTAGCTGCGAAAAATTCACCTTTCGCCCAATCTCCCATTACTTGCATGCCTGCCTGATTATTAATCAGCAGCTGCGTGGTATCGCTCCAGTTTCGGCCTTGACCCTTGTCATCGACATATTTGCGCATTTTGGCGAGTAAACGGAACGCTTCAATGACGCCGTCACTCAGTAATGCGTTGCGTTCGAAATTAAGAAACGCCCGCTGATAAAGTTGTGGTCCCATGACGGACAGGGCCAAGCTGTCAAACAGCGTCGCCACTTGCCAGGGCTCTCCGCCTAGGGCAAGGGGAACATAGCCTGCCTGTTTAAGTTTATCTGCCGCAGTAAAAAAGCTATCAAAGTCGGTCGGGATATCAGCATCCGCGGCCTCAAACGCACGTAAGTTAATCCATAGCCAATTTACTCGGTGGATATTAATGGGCGCGGCGACGTAATTGCCTTGATACTGCATCACATCTCTAAGTGGCGCAGGGATCTTGGCTTCCCACTGCTCGGCATCAGCAATATTATTAAGATTACGCAAAAAACCGAGTCTCGCCCACTCCGTGATCTCTGGGCCTTTGATTTGTGCGGCCAAAGGTGGATTGCCACTAATCGCACGAATTCTCAGTGTATTCATCGCACTGATCCCAGCGCGACCTCCTACCGCAAAATCTTGCCATTGATAGCCTTGTCGCTCCATGCCCTGACGTAATACCGAGGCGGCTTTGGCCTCTCCGGCTGAGGTCCACCAGTGAAGCACTTCAACCTTGCTTGCAGCGGCGCTAACGCTGTAGGCTAACAAACTGTACGCAAGCAGCGCACCCGATAAAAATCGTGTTGTTCGACGCATTATTCTTCTACCCGCGGGAAACTGATATCAACTTGTAATCCACCCTCACGATGATTACTGAGCACCATATCACCACCATGGGCATGAATGATATCTCTGGCGATCCCAAGGCCTAAGCCCGAGCCGTCACTGTCATCATGCAAGCGCACATAGGGATCGAACACTGACGTGAGCGCTTCTTCTGGAATACCAGGGCCTTCATCGATCAAGGTGATATCTAAGGTGTGCGCCGCGTCCATAACATAAATGGTTACTTTGTCGCCATACTTAACCCCGTTATCAATTAAATTGGATAGGCAACGTTTAAACGCGAGCGGTTTACAGGTAAATGGCGGCACGGCATCGCTTTCAATCTGCACCCGCATTCTGGTTTGGTTGTGGGGTTCAACAATCATCGCTAAAAAGTCGATCACATCAATCGCGGCCATATTCTCGTGAATATCGGTATCACGCACGGTTTGAACCGCGCCTTTCACCATCATTTCAAGATCGTCCAAGTCTTTATTTAATTTTGCCGTTTGTACCTCATCGTCGATCAGCTCCGCGCGCAGGCGTAACCGCGTGATAGGGGTTTTTAAATCATGCGACATCGAGCGAAAAAGGGTTTCCCGCTCGCGTAGATGGCGTTGTAAGCGTCGTTGCATCCGGTTGAAAGCTCGGGTCACAATCGCAATTTCAGCCGCGCCTTCTTCTCTAAGCGGGGGTTGCTCAATGTCAGTACTGAATAAATTAGCGGCCTTTGCTAATCGCTTTAGCGGCCGAGCTTGTTGACGAATTAAGATGTAGGTAAAAAATAGCAGCAAAGCGGTAATGACCACGATAAAGACCACTTGATCGGCGGTGATCAGCGTATCGTCGAGGGTCACATAGGGCGCAGGAAGTAGGGCAGCGATATAAACCCACTCACCGGTTTTAAGCTCCATTTGCACCACCAGAATAGGTGGATTGAGTGGCTCTAAGCTTAAGGTGTGATGTGCCCAAGACTTGGGTAAATCTTGCAATAAAATATCGTTATTCAGCACCCGCAATGTTTCAGGGCGAGAAAAATTAACCTCGATGGTGTTTAACGCCGGCAGTTGTTGATGAAGAATGCCTGATACGGTATCGATAGCAACCTGCTTGGCTTGCGTGTCTTCGATCGGCGTGATGTGAATTTTTTCTTTATTGAATGAAACAAAAAACCGCGTGCCACCCATATTACGCAACTGATTCAATGCGACATGACGATACGCCACGGGTAAAGACTGAAAAAAGGTGGTAGTTGATGCAAACATGTTGGCTAAACTCGCCGATGCGGATTCTAATCCCTCTAGCTGGGTTCGCTTCGACTGAGTATACCAGATTGATGTCGCAATCCCTTGTGCCAAGACCACCGATAGTAGCGTTAACAGCAGTGTTCTGGAAAGCAGAGAGCGTGGGATCAGTTTTTCGAGCCATTCATGATTCATACTGGATCTCGGCAACAAACATATAACCTGCACCACGTACCGTTTTAATTAGGTTCGCTTTACTGGTATCGCGTAAGCGTTGACGCAGACGGCTGACTTGAACATCAATACCACGCTCTTGCGCTTGGGCATCTCGCCCGCGTGTCGCCTGACTAATGGCGTTACGATCCAGTAGCTGGTGCGGGTGGTCGATAAAGAGCATGAGCAGTGCGTAGTCAGAGGCAGACAGCTCGATTTCCATCCCAGTGACAACATGATGCAGCTGCTGCGTGGCTGGCTCAAGACGCCACTGACCAAAGCGGATTGCTTTTGGGCGTGACAAGGTTGTTTCTTGTAACTGTTGAGTACGGCGCAGTAACGCGCGAATACGTGCAATCAGTTGGCGAGGGCTAAAGGGTTTTGCAATGTAATCATCCGCGCCCAACTCAAGTCCGACAATTTGATCCGTCTCGTCCGACACCGCCGTGAGCATAATGATGGGGACACCCGAGTCTTTGCGGATACGTTTACATAAGGTAAAGCCGTCATCACCCGGAAGCATGACGTCTAAAAGAATTAAGTCGGGATACTGCACGGCCAGCTTAGATTGCATCTCATGACCATTTTGCGCGGTGACTACGTCATAACCGGCTTTCGCCAGATAAGCCTGAAGAAGTTCACGAATCTCAACATCATCATCCACCACCAAGATGCGTTTGGCTGAAGCCATAGTGCTTTTGTCCTCGTTGCTATTTTGATCGGTCCATTATCGGTGCTTTGTGACTAAGATGCTAGAAACAACTCCGCAGTTTGTGTAATTAATCAGCGACTAACAAAAAGCCCCCAAGCGATATCGAGCTTGAGGGCTGTTAGGCGTGTTTGTGTTGTCAAAACAGCGCCTACTTGCAGCAGGCGCTTCACATGTTTATTCACTATTACTTTGCATCGCTTTACGAATACACAGAGCGGCACCGCCCCATGTTACCGCTAAACCGATAAGCATCATTACGATTGCACCTGTTGTCATGCGTCTGTCTCCATATTACGAGCGGGTGTGGTTGTGCTGTTAACAATAATGCCAACAACCAGCATGGCTGCCACCAAGCCCCAACCGAGGGTTAGTAGCTCGAACTGCGCATAGCCACCATAGCCGTCGTTAAAGGTATCAATCAGGTTTTTCACCAAGATCACGGCCAGCATAATCGGGCTGATAAAGCGGATACAAATTTCCATCCACTGTCCCACATTAAATTCAGATACGCGATTCACGTATTGACGGATGTCAGACAGTTTCACTAGCCAGCCTACGACAATTAGCTCAAGCAAGCAGCTGGTTAACAATGCAACGTTGTTGACAAAGTAGTCGACTAAATCAAGCAGCAACAAGCCACCGTTGGTAGCAAACGCCATTGAGACCACAAAGCCCACACCACAAACCGCGATTGCCGCTTTTTGACGTGTGACATTCAACTTATCCATGATCGATGATGTAACCGCCTCGATGATCGAGATATGCGAGCTTAAGCCTGCCACCACCAGCGCTAAGAAGAACAAGGGACCCAAAATATAAGGGATAGGCAACAGATTAATTGCGGCTGGCAAAGTGACAAAGGCCAAGCCGACACCGCCGCTGACGACGTCAGTGATGCCCTTACTCTGTTCGGCGGCCATGTAGCCGAGAATAGAGAAGATCAACACACCCGCGACAATCGAAAAGCCGCAGTTAATCAACACCGTCATTAAGGCGTTATTATTCACATCCGATTTCTCAGGTAAATAGCTTGAGTAAGCGAGCATGATGGCAAAGCCGACAGAGAGAGTGAAGAAAATCTGCCCGTAAGCAGCGGACCAAACACTGGCATCTGTCAGTTTGCTAAAGTCTGGCGAAAACAAGTAGTTAAGCCCATCAAGCGCGCCCGGTAACATCACCACACGGCCAATTAGCAGCAGCACCATGATAAACAACAGTGGCATCATGATTTTGCTCGCCTTTTCGATCCCGCCTTTTACGCCACGGAATACGGCAGCAAACGTGATTGCCCACGCAATGATCATCGGAATCGCAATATGCCATTGCCAATCACCCAAATTAGTGGGCGAGTTTTCACCCAGCTTTAGGTAATCTGAAAAGAAGAAGGCGTTGGTATCTGTGCCCCAATCTTGTCCAAATGAGAAGCCAAAGTACGAAATGGCCCAACCAATGACCGCGACGTAGTAGATCCCAATCGTTGCAGCAATCAAGACTTGGAACCAACCGAGCCACTCAAACTTGGTGTTGAGTTTTGAGAAAACCACGGGCGATGAGCCACGTAATTTTTTCCCTAAACCAAACTCCATGATCATAAATGGAATACCGGCAGTGAGCATGGCGAAAAGGTAAGGGATAAAAAAGGCACCGCCACCGTTCTCATACGCCATATAGGGGAATCGCCAAATATTCCCTAGGCCGACTGCTGACCCAACGGCAGCGAGGATAAACCCAGCCCGTGAGCCCCATTGTTCTCTTTGCATATCTACTTACTCCTTTGCGAATTGCCCTTCTTGCGCTTATCCAAGCCCGCAGTGTTGTGATGCTGCGTTTTTTGGCCGATATGAAAGAAATAGCACATTCCCGCAATATTGATTTTTAACGTCCTGTTGCCCGAATGTTGATTTTTTTATCTAAAGCGGGCAGTCATTGCACATTAAGCACAGCAAGAGACTAAATCAATAGCCTTAAAACCAACAAGTTAGCAAAAAGATGGGGGTTAACCTGCAATGATGACGCTTTGGCAGTTGTTGATGATAAAATTTTGTTGTTCTCTAGTGAAAAGAACTATCTTTTTTATCAATAGGTGGTGATTCATGGTTATTTGGTGGTGCACGTTAATTGACGAAAAAAACAGCATTAACAAGCGCTTTTATTGTGCCACAGCGTGATGAAACATGATCCTGATAGCAGAATTGCAGCCCATAAAGGCGCACACTTAACCAGGTTTTATACTGTTGGTGAGCTAACTAGCGAACCAGCTAACCCGGTAACAAAATTAAAAACGTAAACAGTAAGGAGTCAGGCGATGAACACCACATTGGGCTACGCGTTAATCACCGCAGGTTGTGCGCTAGGCATGATATTTACCTTCGCTGCGGTGGCAGTGATGGGGTAAAAGTGAACAATGTAGATAAGTGTCAGGTTAGATGCTTACTGAAACACGCTCACTCATCCGTAACGGGGTAAGCGCTAGCGCAGCGTTACACGACGCGTTAGACTATGCGGCATCGTTCAATAAAAACAGATGCATAACGTGAGTGTGCTCGTAAGGGGCGAGTGTGGTAGACAGCAAGCAAGCCGTACAACCTAAGATGTTTGCGGCCGATACGCAGGCTATCGGTTTAAATAAGAGCCAGCCTTCGCGACCGCAAAGAATTTCCTTGGTCCTGCAAGGAGGTGGGCAGCGCGGTATTTTTACGGCGGGTGTCATCGACGCATTTTTGACTCGCCACTTTGATCCGTTCGAGCACTATTATGGTACGTCCGCTGGGGCGCTCAATATGAGCGCGTATGTCTGCCAACAATACCAATATGGCTACCGATTTATTACCCAGCTGACGACCCAAGAACGCTTCTTCCACTTAATGAAGTATGTGCGGCGTCAGCATCATATGGATCTTGATTGGGCACTAGAGACCGCGCTACCCGGAAAAGAGACGGCATTGGACATGGAGACGGCACGTCGTCACCTGCAAAATCGATATGCCTATGCGTGTGCAACCGATGTCGATATCTTGAAACCTGCCTTTTTCTCGCTCACAGAAGATAATTGGCCTGATGCGCTTAAGGCAACCTGTGCCATTCCACTGTTGTATCCACACCCGGTTAATATCAACGAACACCGGTACGTCGATGGTGGCGTAACTGCTGCAATCCCAGCGAAAGAAGCGTTTGCGCGCGGCGCGGATATCATTGTGGTGATCCGTACAGAGCCTGATGTAGAACAGGAAAAACGCGTCGATGATAGCGGTCGCTTTCTTGAAACACTGCGAGCACGATTTGAAACCCACAAACCCCAATTTAAAATCGCGGATTACCTCACTAACTTTGAAGAAAAATATCGACTAGCGCGGTTTGAAACCTTTCAAAAAGAGCTGAGTAAGCAGTTAGGAGAGTTATCGGAACGCTATAAGTCGAGCCGAGAGCAGTGGGTCAGTCGAGTGAAAGACAGTATGAGAGAGAAGGCGATGCAAAATGGCGGACGCTGGCTGTTCGGTGGTGACACCATTTATCGGCTACAATCGCTATCGGGTAAGCCACTCAGTACCGACATGCTGAAAATGTTCACCACCCACTATCAAAGCTATCAAAGTGAGCTACAGTTTTTGGCCAACCCACCTGCGCGTGCGCAAGTGCTACAAATTGCGCCGAATGAGCCGCTGCAAAGCAGTGCGTTGTTGAGCAAATCTGAAGCCTTGGAGGCGGATTATCAATTGGGCCTAACATTGGGCAATCAGTTTCTAGATCAATATGGCGATGCGCTGGTGGCCTTGTCATCGGTCGATAACTCAGAGTTTGAGTCGACCTCGGCTCCCATGCCGCATCAAGGATAGGTGGATGACGGAATTTGAAAAAATGCAGCGAGGCTTGCCGTACTGTCCTGCCGATGAGGAACTGACGTTGTTTCGTTATGCGGCGCGCCGACTGTGCCAACAATTTAATCGACTGGATCCAGAGGATGCCTCCAGCTTAAATGTGGTCACCACTAAACTGTTTGCGCATATCGGTGACAACGTCGAAATCGATGCGCCCTTCTTTTGTCATTACGGTATGAATATTAGTATCGGCAGTAATGTCAGTGTCGGGCCCAATTGCACGATTCTAGATGGCGCGCATGTCAGCGTTGGCGATAATGTCAGCATTGGCCCGAACGTTGGGATCTATACCACCCGCCATCGCGTATTACCGCTAGATATTGCCCGTGGTGAGTGTGAGTCTTCTCAAGATGTGATTATTGGTAACAACGTCATTATTGAAGGCAATACGGTGATTAAAGCGGGCATTGCAATCGGTGAGGGGGTCGTGATTGAAGCAGGATCTGTCGTGGATACAGACATTGAGCCTTTCTCTATTGTCGCGGGTAATCCTGCCGTTGTGGTGCGCCGGTTACAATAAACACACTCAATATCTGAATATATAATGTTATAACATAACCCTTTTGTGTTATATTATAACATCTTCTCATTGGCATCCGATCGTGGGTGTAGTAATGTTAGCGCCCTGAATCGGGTATCAGCAGTAAGAGATAAACGCATAATGGTTAAAGTTAGGGCCCGAGTGCCGTTGAAAGTCGGGGTGGGAAGCGAGATCCCCGCAGAGATCCTTTCCTTCCATGGATTACAATCCGAACAAGAGCACGTCGCGCTGATCTTTAAGCAGGCCGATCACACGGCTAATCCACCGCTAGTACGTATGCACTCTGAGTGCCTAACCGGCGATGTCTTTCACTCCTCACGCTGTGATTGCGGCGAACAACTTGAAGAAACTATCCATAAAATGGGTGAAGATGGCGGGATTATTTTGTACCTCCGTCAAGAAGGACGAGGAATTGGTCTGTACAATAAGTTAGACGCCTATAAGTTACAAAGCGAAGGCATGACAACTTACGAAGCCAACAATCACCTTGGCTTTGCTGACGATCTGCGAGAGTTTACCGAAGCGGCGCAAATGCTCAAAGCGCTTAATATTGATTGCATCCGCTTAGTGACCAATAACCCGAAAAAAATCGAAGAATTACAAGCCGCAGGTATCACCTTAAAAGAAGTGATTGGCACCAAAGCCCACCTTAAAGATGGTAACCGTAATTATCTGAAAGCCAAGATCGAACACGGCAAGCATCGTCTCAATCTTGAGCAAGACTGAATATTAAGCGTTAACGCCTCGTAATTTGGCAAAAAGGCAGTGACAGTGGCTGCCTTTTTTGGTTAGAGTTTCGCTATTATATCAGTCATCACTCAAGGACGAGTTATGCGTGTACCGGCTTGGCGTTATCTCTTTCCCCCTTTACCTCCCATTGCCATGTTAGCGGCAATTGGCGGCGGGCTTGCATTAACGTATTACTTTCCTTTTGATATTAAGCTAGGCAGCCCCAGCTGGGCGATTGCACCGTTTGTCGTTGCCTTAGGGCTATTGCTGGCGGCAAAATGGGCGTTTCATCGTCATCACACCACTGTCGATCCGCTACAAGCCCCCTCCGCGCTGGTCACTACAGGCATCTACGCTTATAGCCGTAACCCAATGTACTTGGCGATGATATTGATCATTGTTGCCGCCGGGTTCTACTTTAATGCGCTATGGTGTTGGGGGATGATCCCTGCTTTTATGGCTTACTTGTCTGCCACATTTATTCCTGCCGAAGAGTACCGCTTGTTGAGCCAATGGCCCGATGAATTTGAAGCCTACAAAGCACAGGTGCGTCGCTGGATTTAGGATTAGATAAACTAATCTTTAATATAATAAAGAATCGGGGTGGTGACGCTAAACGTCGATTGCTTACCTTGCCTGCAAAGCCTATCATTCCCTCACCGTAAACAAGGTGTTCTCGGAGGTTATGTCCTTAACCTCAATCTTGTTTCGTTTTTCAATGTTTATTTCGCATAATAATTTTTAGGAGTGTTGGTATGTCCTCGGCAATGCCTATGGGCAAGCTATTGCTATTGATCGTGATGTTGGCAGCGGTTGGGCAAATGACCCAAACCATGTATGTACCTTCTATTGGCGTGATGGCGACGGACTTTGCGGTGTCACCGTCACGGTTACAAGCAGTCATGGCCTGTTATTTGATTCCGTACGGATTATCGCAGTTCATTTATGGTGCCGTGTCTGACCGAGTAGGGCGTAAACCCGTGATATTGGCCGGCCTGGTACTATTTTTAGTGGGTACAGGCGTAACCTTACTGGTGAGCTCATTTAACGGTTTTTTGATTGGCAGCGTCGTTCAAGGTGCTGGCATTGGCTGTGGCGGCGCCATGGCGCGTACACTCCCGCGAGACTGTTTTTCTGGTGCTAAACTGCACCGCGCTAATAGCCTTGTCAGTATGGGACTGATTTTCTCTCCCTTACTTGCGCCGCTACTCGGGGGATTTTTAACCGAAGCATTAAACTGGCGCGCGAGCTACTTTTTCTTGCTCCTACTAGGCATTGCCGTGTATGCGATCATGACGCTGCGATTTACCGAAACATTGCCACGTGAGTCACGTCAACCCGGTCACTTTGGTACACGTTACCGCCATGTTATGGGCTCACGTCGCTTTAGAGGCTATCTGCTTTGCCTCGTGACTGTGTTTGCCGGTGTCTCTCTGTTTGAAGCAGCGGCAGGTGTGATTATGTCCGATACCATGGCGCTATCACCGCGTATGATTAGTTTGCTTTTTGTGGTACCACTTCCTGCTTACTTAGTGGGGGCGGGACTATCGAGCCGATTCGCCGACAGCCTGGGCTATTATGCCACGTTGGCACTGGGCAGCGTCCTCGCTCTGATGGGGGCAGGATTGATCACCTTACCTGGCCTAATGGGCGAGGTGTCACTTTATGCATTGATTGGCGGTGGCTGTGTTTACTTTGCCGGAGCAGGGATTCTGTTTCCCGCAGCAAGCACCGGTGCAATTAGCCCGTTCCCTCATCATGCCGGAACCGCCGGCGCGATTTTAGGCGGTACACAAAACCTTTTGGCAGGGGTAGTCACCTTGGTGGCAAGTCAGTTGGGCGTGGCAAGTCAACTCTCTCTGGGGGCGATCATGCTGATACTCGGCACACTCGCCACGATCGGGCTATTCATCAGCTATCACGCAGAAACTCATGGCGATGATCACGCTTCGCTCACCGCGCATTAATCGGTCAGAATATCGTGATTACCCGCAAAACCGACAATAACGGCAGTGAAAGGGCTGCCGTTACGGCTAAGTTTGAATGTGCTTGAGAGCCTCAAGATAAGTGTAAGGACATTAATGCAACTGCTTTCCGTTTCGGTTCCACAGCATATGGCAGAATTTATTATCGATATCGCGGCTAATCAGCATGCGCGCGAATACAGGTTTAAGCACTTCGTCGCCGGCCAGTCCAATTTGCACTTCTGCACACTGAGATAAATCTATATCAGCGCCCACGTGTTCAGGCCAATCACTATTAACTTCGACCACAATCGCACCGCCTTCGTCTTCAAACCGAGATTCAAAAAGCAGCAAATCGTCATGCTCCAAGTTGTCGGGGGCCATTTCGGCAAAAATATCAAACGCGGTCTCGATTATATCCTCTAAGTTAAGCAGGTTGTGTTGCGTCATAATTATCTCTCGTTGGGGTGTGCATGGTCGCACTATAACATGCGCAAGGTGGCATCTCAGCGATCAAAAACGCCAAGAGTGGGGCATGGCTCTAGAGATTCGTATGGCACCCCCTAAACCATGCACAGCGAACCACTCTGGTGATTATCACAGAGACTGACTAAAATTGAAGCAGAGCCGTTGTTAGAGCGTTGATTTGTTAATGCAGATGACCAACAATAGCGCGCCTGTTCAACCGTGTGTAAAAGTCGTGACTCAGTTGCAATCTCGAACCGCGTATTTACCCGAGCCCGATCGGCGCGCGCCATTCCAATCTGAATTTATTCCCGTGATGATCAAAGCGGTGAAACAGCTGCGTGCTCTGCTTGGCAAGCGGCTTCACAGTGTGTATATCAGTGGTGATATTGTCTGGCGCCGTGCGGTCGTCAAAGAAACGGTGTTATCACTGACCGTTGTGTGCCAACAGGCGTTAACGCTTGATCAATCTAATGCGTTAAATACCTTGTTGTGGCGATTGAAAACCAGCCATAGCAAAGTGATCAGTGATTGCCATATCGATATAGTGACAGTGTCACACGTTAGCGATCTGTCGCAAGTCTTCCATTGGGGCTTCTTTTTTAAGCACAGAGCGATTTGCCTGTATGGACAAGATCTCTCTCTTAGTTTTGGCTTGTTCGAAGCCAGTTGGGAAGTGGCAAAAGCCATGAATCCAGACGTATCGGAAAAGCTTGCGCGCGCCAAGCAAAAGGTGACCGCCGCGACAACTTGGAATACCCAGCTCAACGTCGCACAATCGATCGCCGATACCTTAATACGCGCCGCATTTGGGTTAGTTATGCATAAAGAAGCACGTTGGAGTGAGTCATTAGAAGAGTGTGCCGACGCATTTATCAAACATTATCCTGCCCAGAAAACCGCAATTGAGCGACTTTTTATACTACTAGAACGCAAACCTGTAAAAAAACGTGCTGTTATGACCCTCCTCAATGACTTTGGTGATTGGTTGATCAAAGAATATGCCCGTATTGACTTTAAAATTGGTTAACAGGCATTGAAGGCAAGTTTGCGCCTTATCGGTTGATTATATTTGGGCTTATTCTGTGAGCTAACCCACCTCATACCCTACAAATGAGTAACAGAATCTGATCTTGGTCAATAAAACGGTGTAACAAACTTTTCACAAAAGAGAGTTTGTTGAACTATAAAACCAGAAAATGGCATGGCGAATCGACTTTTGCGATGTATTTATTCAGTATTTATGACTAAATAGTTATTTACATCCTATGTGTGATTCGATAATCTGCATGCCAGTCAGCCACAGTGAGTGAATAATTAATCGCCAAAGTGGTTGGTTTTCGCTGTGAGATAAATAAAAATTCAGGATTCAGACGTATGCAAAAAACTGACACACTCTCCAAGAAGGCACCTTCGACGAGAAATATTCTGATGTTCGCGATCCCATCGCTGCTTGGGTTGCTGTTTTTCATGACACCCATTACTTTCGGCGACAGTGTCACTATCCCTATTGCGGTGATGGCCAGCACTGTGTTGGACTTGTTAGGTAATAGTGCAACCGCGGTCGTCACTGCCTTAGTGGTGTTGAGTGCCGTTGTTTCAGTATTGGTTACCTTGACCAAACCTGCCGTGATCACACGCCATGGCTTCCTTAATGGCTTATTCAACGTAACCCCCATTTGGTTGGCAACTCGTATATTTGGCGCTGTTTTTGTCATCATGGCGTTTTATGGGATCGGTACGCCAGTGATCATGGGCGAAACCACCGGGGCGTTTGTGCTTAATGAATTGCTGCCTACCTTGCTTTCGGTATTCATTTTTGCCGGTTTATTGTTACCACTGCTAACCAGCTTTGGTTTATTGGAGTTATTGGGCGCGGTGTTCACCAAAGTCATGCGCCCACTGTTTGGTTTGCCGGGGCGCTCGGCCGTTGATTGTGCGGCGTCTTGGTTGGGCGACGGTAGTGTCGGCATTTTGATGACCAGTAAACAGTATGAGCAGGGCTTTTACACCCAGCGAGAAGCGGCGGTTGTCGGCACCACCTTCTCAGCGGTATCGATCAGTTTTAGCTTGGTGGTGATTGCACAAGTTAATTTGATGCATATGTTTACCTGGTTCTATCTCACTGTATGTTTAGCCGGGATTGCGGCGGCAATAGTGGTGCCACGTTTGCCTCCTTTATGCTGGAAAAAAGATGCGTTAATCGATAACTCAGAGCGACAAGGTGACGAGGAAACATTACCAGAAGGGTATTCTACGTTAAGCTATGGCCTGCATTGTGCCCTCAACCGTGCCGAGAAAATCCGCTCGGTGAACAGCGTGCTCAAAGAGGGCGCCCAAAACGCTGTCGACATGGTACTCGGTGTCTTGCCTGTGGTGATGGCAATCGGAACCGCGGCACTGATGGTCGCAGAATATACCGACGTCTTTAGTATTCTCGGCGCACCCTTTGTACCACTGCTTGAATTGCTGCACATTCCTGATGCGGTGAAGGCGTCCGAGACCATGGTGATCGGCTTTGCTGATATGTTTATCCCGGCCATTCTAGCGGCAGACATTGAAAGCGAAATGACCCGCTTTGTGATTGCCACCGTGTCGGTCACTCAGCTGATTTATATCTCCGAAGTAGGTGCACTCTTGCTCGGCAGTAAGATTCCAGTAAAACTGTGGGAGCTGTTTGTGATCTTTATTTTGCGTACCCTGGTGACGCTTCCCGTTGTTGCAGGTATCGCCCATTTGATTTTCTAACGGATGATAGAGCGCGAGTAAAACACAATGACGTCTCACTCGATGAAGGGTGAGGCGTTTTTTAAAAAGGGAGACGGGATGAAAATTGTGACATTGCACGGCTTATACATGCACGGCATCTTTTTGATCCCCCTGTGTGAGCGGCTGGAAAAACAGGGCCATCAGGTGCTGAATCTTTCGTATAACACCTTGAACCCAGACTTCGATGAGATAAACGCTAAAATTGATGCGTTTATTGGCCAAGCGCCCGCCATTCTTATTGGTCACTCAATGGGTGGGCTGATTATTCGACGCTACCTTGAGCGCCAAACCGAGCGCCTCTCGTCTGGCACGATAAACGTTCGTGCGGTGATCACCCTAGGGACTCCGCACCAAGGTGCTCAACTTGCCCGCTTATTTGGTGACCTTGGGTGGGGCGGCTGGTTATTTCAACGTAGTGAGCACCTGTTGATCCCAGATACCGTTACCCCTTGGATCGACTTGCCACCGTTACACAGCCTCGCCGGAGATTGTCCTTTCGGCCCCGCGGCTATGCTGTTAAAAAAACAAGTCTGTGATGGCACCGTGTTGGTTGAAGAAACAAAAATCGAAGGCATGACTAGCCACGATGTGTACCCGGTTACCCACATTGCCTTATTATTCTCACGCCGGGTGAGCGATAAAGTGAGCGCGATTATTGATAGCTACCGACCCGCCTGCGAAAAAGCCGGCGAGCCGAGAGACTAAGCGAACGACGCTTTACTAGGTAAATAAATGGGTAACTTGGTAAATAAAGGGGTAGTATCGGATTATCCTCACCATCAATATAAGGGCTCTTCATTGGTTAGCCATTTGGCGACAAAGCTGCCATCAGGATCGTATTGCGCGGCTTGCTTGTCGAGATTAAATCGGCGGCTGCCGCGGGGATCAGCCCCTACACCCGCCAAATACTGCCAATTGCCATAGTTGGCCGCCACATCAAAATCAATCAGCTGCTGCTCAAAATACGCCGCGCCATAACGCCAATCGATCCCAAGCTCGTGAATTAAACAGCTGGCGACTAACTGGCGACTACGGTTAGAGATCCACCCAGTGTGTTTTAACTGACGCATGGCGGCATTCACAATCGGGAAATCGGTACTGCCTTCGCGCCATGCCATAAAGGCTTCAGCATAAAACGTGGTTAGAGGACGTTTATTGGCGATACCTTTAAAGCGGAAAAAGCGCGCACCGTAGTGATACAGCATCCACTGAAAATATTCGCGCCATAACAACTCAAAATACAACCAATAGGTCGATTCATTCTGCTCGACATTGCGCTCATAGCGGTTTAACTCCGCGGCCGCCCAACGTACCGACAAGCAACCGTTGGCCAGCCAAGCCGATAAACGCGAAGAAAACGCCCACCCATCAAGACCATTACGCGTTTCTTTATAACGCTGGACCCGGTGCGTATCCCATAAGAAATGATTCAATTGGGCGCGGCCGGCAATTTCACCGCCTTGATACGGGGAAATCCGACGGTCGGACAGTGGTGCCGGCTCAGATGTCATGCCAGCCAAGGGCGCCGGTAATGACTCAGGCACCGGCAAGGGTAATCGCGGTTGGATCCCTTTCTTTTCGACCGCTTTACGAAACTGCGTAAACGTTGGCGGGATATCAGGTAAATCAAACGGCAACTGGTGTTGTGTAAACAGCGTATGCGCATCGGACACCACCACCCGCTGCGGAAAGCGGCTGACTAAGGTGTCTACCTGATGGCGCTCACGCGTACCAGGGTGGTCGGTGACGCCAATCAGATCAAACTCATGATCCATACAAAGGTTCGCCACCACTTCCAGCGGGTTGCCCGTACGAATAATCAGCTTTTGCCCCATGGCATCTAAGGCGCGGTGCAGCTCCGTTAAGCTTTGCCACAAAAATGCCTCGCGCTGAGGGCCCAAATGCTTGCTTTGAAAATGATCTGCACGTGACCAGCTCGGATCAATCACAAACACGCAGGTCAGCGTGTCACAGCTTGAGGCCAAATTAGCGAGCGCAGGATTGTCGTGTATTCGAAGGTCGTGGCGAAACCACATGAGTCCACGTTGCATACAAATCTCCTTTTTCTCACCAATACGCTGTGATACCAGTATCGGATTGCTTACACAGTATGGCTGCTTAGTAATTAAACAGCCATACGAGAAAGTGGATGATTGGGCATCACAGGGAAGGGGGCTGGGCTATCGGGCGGTTAGATTTGGCGCTGACGCTGCGCCCACATCCCGATAAAGATAAAGGTCGCCACTAAGCCGGCAAACAGCCAATGATCAGGCCATCCACGCATTTTACCCGCAAGCCACGGCGACACCGCTATAATGAAAGCGCCGTAACCAAAAGCATTGATTGCCACAAATACCAGAGTACGAACAATAAAATGGTGTCCGGTTAATAAACGGCGTAGGGTACGGTTAATGTCATTACCAAACACCACCAAAAGCGACGCGACAATAGCCATCGCAATATCATTTAGCCAAGGCGTTAACCACGCACCGGCCTGAGAGAGCCAAGAGATTAAAATATTCATAATGATAAACACTGTGTAGAATGCGGCTAGGTTACTGATTTCTGCTGGCGACTTCCAGCGCTGACTGAGGCCGCACTCGGTTGGGCCGCATCCGGTTGGGCTACAGCTGGCTGCGCCACGACGTAAGGAGAAAGCATGAAGATCGCATCGATCGGGCTTGGCGACATTGCCCAAAAAGCGTATCTACCCTTATTGGCCAATTGGCCAGGGTTAGATTGGGTCTTGTGTAGCCGTGATAGCCAAAAGTTGGCTGCGCTCGCACATCAATATCGGGTGACGAACATGGCCACCGACATCCATGAATGCTTGGCGCTTGGTGTGGATGGGGTGATGATCCATAGCGCGACCGACTCGCATGCGGCCTTGATTCGTCCCTGCCTCGAAGCTGGCGTGCCGGTATTTGTTGATAAACCCGTTGCCCCTTCAGGCGCAGACGTTGAAACCTTATTTAACTTGGCTGAGCAACACCAAACGCCGTTGTTTGTCGGGTTTAATCGCCGTTATTTGCCACTGTTAAACACCCATCTGAACGATCAGCGTCCGGAAGATGAGTTAGGCACACCGTTGTTATCGTTGCGCTGGGAAAAACACCGCCATGCGCTGCCTGATACACCACGCCGCTTTATTTTTGATGACTTTATTCATCCGCTCGACAGTATTAATGTACATGGCGACATGAGTATTGATGATTTAGACGTGTTCGCGCAATTTGGTGAAGGGTTACTCGGCCGATTAGATGTGCGCTGGCACCGTGATAATAGCTTGTTTGAAGCCAGCATGAATCGCCAATACGGTGCCACCAAAGAAACCATTGCCGCTGCGTATCGTAATGAGTGCTATTTCTTTGATGGCTTTACCCGAGGCGAACGCATGCAAGACAACGTAATCACTCAACTTAGCCTCCCAGATTGGACCGGTATGCAGGCGAGCAAAGGATTTGAGGCAATGCTAACTCACTGGTTTGAGGTGGTCAGCGCAGGCTGGGTTGAAACCTCACTGACTCAGCGTAACGTCTCAACCCATTGGACCGCCGACGATCTTGTGGTGTACTGCGACGCATTGCGCGATAGTGACTAAACCGAACATACCGTTCCCGGCGCGCAGCGGGATTAAACTTGCGCTGTCTCAGTCTGTGGCTCGCCGGTTAAATAGGGCATTAACAATGCACGCACATTTAAGGTGACATCCAACTTCGCGGCCAGTAAATACAAGCCCGCAATTTTACGATGCAAAAACAACGCATCGGCCGGCGGCGTATGCCAATAGCCTTGCTCCATACTCAAGGCAACGCCGCGATTACGTAAACGCGTGGCTAAGTCTGCTTGCCCAAACGCAAATGGCGCATCGGCAGCAATGGGCTCACAAGCGGTGTTCACCAGCTCAAGCACGCTGGCCTTTTGCTCGGGTAAAATATGCTCAGCAAAAAAGCCAATCTGAGTCAGCGCCGCTTCAATCCCTGCATTATCTTTTTCTATCGCCGCCAAAAACAGCTTGCGATAGCCATCGGTAAACGTCGGTGCATACTGACGCGTGGCGCCAAAATCGAGCAATACCACGCGGCCCGTGTCTGGCTGATACAAGTAGTTAGCGAAGTTCGGATCGGTTTGCACCTCCCCAAACATAAACACCTCTTCAAACAGCAATTGGAACAAACGACTTACCACCCGCTGGCGTACCACTTCTGAAGCACGGTCAAGCTGCTCAATGGGTTCACCCGCCATATAACTCATGGTTAGAATGCGATCCGAGGTAAGAGCTGAGTGTACTTTAGGCACCACTAAGCCGTCAGCGTCTTTTAAATGGGTACCAAACCGGATAAGCGACTGCGCTTCTTTCAGGTAATCGGCCTCGTCATGCAGCTGTTGCTTGGCTTCATCGAGCAAAGCTTGGTAGTTCGCCTCTTTGGGGATAAGGCCACTCAAACGCAGCAGAGTGATGACATTGTCAACATCGCTATCAATGCTGTCTTTGATGCGTGGATATTGCACCTTCACTGCCACTTTGTCACCGGCATCGGTATACGCTTCGTGCACTTGACCAATGGAAGCTGACGCGATGGGAGAGAAGCGAAAATGGGTAAATTCTGCTTGCCAATTGTCGCCCCATTGTTCGTTAAGAACGGCTTTAAGCTGTGCTGGCGGCATGGGCGTGGCATGATTACGCAACCGCGCGAGCAGATCGCTGAGCTCTGGCGTGATCAAATCGCCCGCATCCATCGACAACAGTTGACCCACCTTCATCGCCGCGCCGCGTAAATCTGCCAATTTATCGGCCACGTGGGCAATATTGGCCGGTGACATCACCAAATCTTTACGACTTGGCCGATTTCCCTGCGCAAACTGCTTCGTGCCTTCCCACGCAACATTCGACGCCACTCGCCCGGCTATTGAAGCCAACGCCCCAAAACGAGACCATTTACCATGCGGAACCTTGCTGCTTTTCATAACCATCTCCTTATCACCCACTAAGTGTACGGTATAAATCGAGGAATGGTTTGGTGAGGCTTCGGTTACTCGTTCCCACGCTCCTGCGTGGGAACGAGTAAGGCGGGATAAAAATCAAAAAGGGCGCTTACGGCAAGTATTCTTTCGCTTTACAATGGTCATTTTAGCGGTATCATTTTTACGCAAACGTTTACGTGATTATTTTATACTCTATTGAGAGGGTTTCATGCTATCTGATGTCGAAATCTGTCGTAACACCACACTGACTTCCATTTCTACCATTGCCAAGCAAGCCGGTTTGCTTGAAGCCGAGTTTGAAACCCAAGGCAGCCACAAAGCCAAAGTCTCTCTCAATTGTTTGAAGCGCCTCGCGCCTAATCAAACTGGCAAGTTGGTCGTGGTCACCGCTATTACCCCAACGCCGCTGGGCGAGGGTAAAACGGTGACCACCATCGGCCTGGCGCAAGGGTTAGCGAAACTCAACCAATCCGTGACCGCTTGTATTCGTCAACCTTCGATGGGGCCGGTATTTGGGGTCAAAGGCGGCGCGGCTGGAGGCGGTTATTCACAAGTGGCCCCGATGGAAGAGCTAAACCTGCACTTAACCGGTGATATTCATGCCGTCACTGCTGCACACAATTTGGCCGCTGCCGCGATTGACGCGCGCATCTATCACGAGCAGCGCTTGGGCTATGACGATTTTGAAGCTCGAAGCGGACTAAAAGCGTTAAACATCGATCCGAATCGCGTGGTGTGGAAGCGGGTGATGGATCATAACGATCGCGCCTTGCGCATGGTTACTGTGGGCAAAAATGAGCCGGGAAAAACCATTAATGGCTATGAGCGAGAGGGCGGATTTGATATCTCAGCAGCTTCTGAGTTAATGGCGATTCTGGCGCTGGCAAGCGATCTTCGTGACTTACGTCAGCGCATTGGCCGCATTGTGTTGGCTTATAGTCATGCCGGTGAGCCGATCACCACCGAAGATTTGCAAGTGGCGGGGGCGATGGCGGTAAGCATGAAAGCGGCAATTGAACCCACGCTCATGCAAACCTTAGAGGGCGTGCCGACGCTAATTCATGCCGGCCCCTTTGCCAATATTGCCCATGGTAATTCGTCGATTATTGCCGATAACATTGCCCTTAAGCTGAGTGATTACACCGTCACCGAAGGGGGCTTTGGCTCAGACATGGGATTTGAGAAGGCATGTAACATCAAAGCGCAAGCATCCGGTAAAGCACCAGACTGCGCGGTGATTGTGGCCACATTACGTGGCTTAAAGGCCAACTCAACGCACTATAACTTTTTGCCTGGGCAACCACTACCAGAATCACTTTTTGTGGATGATCATGAAGCATTGGTGGCAGGGTTTGAAAACCTGAAGTGGCACATCAACAATGTAAATCAATATGGTGTGCCGGCGGTGGTCGCAATCAACCGTTTCCCGCAAGATAGCGATGCTGAGCTTGCGACATTAAAAGCCATGATCGAGGCGTTACCCAACCAGGTACAAGTTGCCGTCAGTGAGGGCTTTGCTCACGGCGGCGAGGGCACGCGTGAACTGGCAAAGAAAGTCATGGCTCAATGTGCCGCTCCTTCGACCTTTAGGCCTTTGTATTCAGCCGATCAATGCTTAGAAGAAAAGCTGATGGCCGTGGCTGAAGTCGGATACGGTGCAGGGAGTGTCACGCTCAGTGATGTTGCTAAGCAGCAGCTGCAACAATTTAAGCAACAAGGCCTTGATGATTTAGCTGTGTGTTTGGCGAAAACGCCGCTGTCAATTTCAACGGATGGCACGATTAAAGGCGCGCCGCAAGGGTTTGATGTACCGATCCGCGAGTTGAAATTGTGTGCCGGTGCCGGATTTGTCTATGCCTTATGCGGCAATGTGATGACCATGCCCGGATTGCCGGAAAAACCGGCGTTTATGAAACTTGACCTCGATGATGAGGGTAATATTGTTGGGTTGAGTTAATGGTGCCCCTCGCGAGAGCCGCTGTTATCAGCGGCTTTTTTGTTTTTGCTAGACGCGGCCACGTTTGTGATTGTCGTCACGGTAGCCTGATGTGGTATCCTCTTTGGCTTCAATTCTCCCACCGACTGTGAGCCTGACTTGAAAAAAATCGCGGTTTTTGTCGACGTTCAAAATATCTACTACACCACACGCCAAGCCTACGGGCGCCAGTTTAACTATCGCCAGTTGTGGCACACGCTGAGCCAAATGGGTGAAGTGGTTACCGCGTATGCTTATGCCATTCGTCGTGATGATGATCAGCAAATCAAATTTCAAGATGCGCTGCGGCACATTGGCTTTACCGTGAAGCTCAAACCTTATATTCAACGCGCCGATGGTAGCACCAAAGGCGATTGGGATGTGGGCATTGCCATTGATGTGATGGAAGCTGCGTCGGATGTCGATACCGTGGTTCTGCTCTCTGGTGATGGCGACTTTGATTTGCTGATGAACAAAATTCGCGAGCGCTATCATACCGAAGCCTTCGTGTTTGGAGTGCCTGCGTTAAGTGCCAACTCCCTCGTGAATAGCGTTGATCGCTTTATTCCCATTGACGATAGCTTATTGCTGTAGAGCCGATTAAGGCTGAGGGAATCCATTCCGTTTTGAATTTGATGTTGAGGTAAGTTGACGATGTACAAATTAATCGCCCTAGATATGGATGGCACCTTGTTAAACAGCGATAAAGAAATATCGGCTGAAAACAAACAGGCCATTGCCCGCGCGCGTGACAAAGGGGTGGCCGTGGTGTTGGCATCTGGCCGTCCGCTTGAAGGCATGCAACCTAAGCTGGATGAGTTGGATATTCATTCAGATAAAGACTTTGTGCTGTATTACAACGGCTCGATGGTGAAAAACGTGGGGACTGACGAGGTGATCTTGCAAAAGGGGCTAGACGGTAAAGCTGCCAAAGCGCTCGCTCGACATGCTGAAGCATTAGGTGCCTATGTGCATGCCTTTAGTACCGAGCACGGATTGATCACCCCTGCGCTCAACCCGTATACCGACATTGAGGCCAACATCAACGGGCTTGATATCACCGTGATGGATTTCGAGACTCTAAGCGATGATCACCCCATTATTAAAGTGTTGATGGTGGCGGAGCCAAGCAAGTTAAATGAAGTGATCAGTGCTTTACCCGCAGCGCTGCGCGAGGAGTTTACGGTGGTGCAAAGTGCGCCCTTCTTCCTTGAATTTCTAAACCCGGCAAGTCATAAAGGGGCGGGGGTCGCTGCAATTGCAGAACACTTAGGTATTCACCCCGACGAAGTGATCTGCATGGGCGATGCAGAAAATGACCATGCGATGTTGGAATATGCGGGTCTTGGAATTGCCATGGCCAATGCGATGGAAGCAACCAAGCAAATCGCGGATTATATTACCGAAAGTAACGATAACCACGGTATCGCTAAAGCAATCGAAAAGTTTGTCTTAGCGGTAGATAGCTCAGTGGCATAATTGTAGGTTACAACTTAAAAAGGCTTGTTAGAAAGCAGGCCTTTTATATCTACGTAAACATATACATGACGTTTATTTTTTATGCGTCGAAAGAGAATGTATCAAGATACTAAAAAAAGAAGGGGATAATTTGAAGTGGTGCGTCCGGGCAGACTCGAACTGCCGACCCCCGCCATGTCAAGGCGGTACTCTAACCAACTGAGCTACGGACGCGTATTTCAAAATTTGGTGCGTCTGAGTGGACTCGAACCACCGACCCCCGCCATGTCAAGGCGATACTCTAACCAGCTGAGCTACAGACGCATACCATTTTTTTAGAACAGCCACCGCGATGTTGAAGCGATTGACCATTTGCTATCAAGCCAAGTGGTGCGTCCGAGTGGACTCGAACCACCGACCCCCGCCATGTCAAGGCGATACTCTAACCAGCTGAGCTACGGACGCACAGTGCTTGAAAGCGGGGTGAATAGTAGCGAGTTCATCTTTATCGCGCAAGCGCTTCAACGCATATTTTTGTACATTCGCGTTTGTTTGGCGATTTGATCATCAAAGTGGCGATATTTTCGCTTTTTCAGTCGCTTCGCTACGTCGCTATTGCCCCAGTTTGACGTCACAGCGTTGGAAAAGTTGCTGCCATACATCTGCATGGTGCTTGATCGCGTCTTTGTATTGGCGGTAAGCCTCTCCCTGCCAATAGGCGTTTTTATACGCGCTAAACGCATCCGGTGTTTGCAACGTAGCAAAACGGGTCAACGCTGGCGCAATATCACGATAAAGGCCATCGACACGGGCTAAATACGGCTGAACATCGCCGACGTAAAATTTATAAAACACGGTTTGTAGGCGCTCTAGGCGGGTCGTATCAAAATTGCCGCCACACAGGACTTTTTCTTGGTGATTGGCGATCAGTGCACTGGTTTGGTTAAGCCAAGCGGTGTGATAGCTCAAGCTAACAAATAGGGCGCCAAGAATGCGTTGCTTTTCAATGCTCTCTTGCCAGTCGGTGACCGATTCGTTGGCTACCGGGTGGTGGTTGAGTAAATGGCTAAACTGATCAATGGTGCTGACGGCATTACTATGTGCGGGAAGATCAATGGGGAGTGTATAGGCCGGTAAACTCAGCTGCCCGCGCCAGGCATCACTATCAGCCAAGGTATTCCAGATTACGGTGTCGCGCTGTTGGCGTTTCAGTGCCAGTGCCTGTTCTAACTCAGTGTGAATGCTCGGATCTTTGACTTGCGGTAAACACCGTTGGGCGGTGTCAATAAAATTGAGTTCGTAATCGAGTTGGCGAAAGCGATCGGCGACTTTGCCGAGGGATGAGTTGTGCTCGGCGATAAGATTAAACAAGCCACACTGACGCAGCTCGTAGGCATCAAGTACGCCCATTCGTAGTGCTTCAAGTGGCTGGACTAGATCGCGTTTGCGTGGCAACGGCGGCACCGCTGGAGTGGTAAAGTCGGGCGTCGGTGCATCAAGCACATTGCCTAAACGTTGGTAATAATCAGCCATCATGTCTTTGGCCGGATCGTCAGATTGGCACCCACCTAATCCGAGTAAGGTAACGAGCAGTAAGGTTGTTTTGAGTCCGCGCATGGTTTATCTCGTGGCTAAGCTCTTGACGTATCAATCATACCATTTACGCAGGCGATCGGATGAACGATCGCCTGGTTGAACTTTACCTGTGTGCACGTGGTGGCGACAGCCCATTCAGCGTTCTGACATGGCCAGTTGGAATTCAGGAGATTGCTGACGCAGCCAGCGTAGGCGTAACCCGAGTAGTACCGCGGCACTGGATAAGCCAATGATGATGCCTATCCAAAACCCATGCGCGCCCATGGCTGGGACGAGCCAATCTGTCACTCCGAGTACATAGCCAAGCGGCAAGCCCAAACCCCAGTATGCGATCAGAGTGCGCTGGAAAATGGCACGCATATCTTTGTAGCCACGCAGGGCACCAGCCGCGACCACTTGAATGGCGTCGGTGATCTGATACACCGCGGCCAATAACATCAGTGATGACGCCAACGTTGCCACGTCTGGGTTATCGGAATACAGGGCGATAATTGGATCGCGCAGCCAAACGGTCAGTAGCGCGGTAATAACGGCTGTGCTCACCCCCAGCCAAATCCCAATTTTGGCGGAGTTGCCTGCTCCCTCGGTGGTGCGCTTGCCCAGCAGGTGGCCGACACGAATACTGACGGCGACACCCAAACTCATGGGTAACATGAAAATCATGGTGGAGAAGTTAATGGCCACTTGGTGCGCTGCGACGGTAATCGAGCCAAGTGGTGCGATTAAAATGGCAATCGCCGCAAATAAGGTCACCTCAAAAAACAGCGAAGCAGCGACTGGGAACCCGAGTCGAAAGAGGCGGATTTGCTCTTTGAGTGCTGGCGCGTAAAGCGAGGCAAAAAGCTGAAGACCACTGAGTTTTTTGCTCACTGTCACATATAACGCCATAAGGATAGCCATGATCCAATACACCAGCGCGGTAGCGACACCACACCCCACGCCGCCGAGCTCTGGCGCGCCGAGTTTGCCGTATACAAACATCCAGTTGAGTGGAATGTTTGCCGCAAGCCCGATAAAGCCAATGACCATTGCGGGAATGGTGAGCGACATTCCCTCGCATAAGTTACGAATGGATTGGAACACCAAGAAAGCCGGTACCGCCCAGATTACCGCATGTAAGTAACCGATGGTTTTTTCAGTTAGCGCTGCTTCCACATCCATGAGATTAATAATAAAACCGGCTTTATAAAGAATAAGCCCAATGGGAATGCTCAACAGCAATGCCATATGCAGACCTTGCTGAAATTGAAACGGGATCGCAGTGGCTTTGCTCGCCCCATTAAGTTGCGCAATCATAGGGACCATGGCCATTAGCAGGCCAATCCCAAACAAGATGGCTGGCATCCATATACTCGAGGCAACCGCCACGGCGGCCATATCGGTGGCGCTATATCCGCCCGCCATGACGGTATCGACAAACCCCATCGAGGTTTGCGCTATTTGGGCAATAAAAACAGGCACACTGAGCCGAATAATGGCTCTTGCTTCATCGTGGTATTGCTGCACGTTGGCCTCAACATGTTTAAGTGAAAGGGAGGGAGGAATCGATTGCGCGCAATTATACGTGCCAGGAGGCGCGAAAAGGAAGCAAAAGCCGTGTCAATTTTGCATCCCGAACGAGAGCAAACAATGATGACACAAAGAATAGCCCATCAAGACAATGCGACCCTGATACGAGTCGCGTCGGTTAGCTTTGTGTTTGCACTTGGTGATAACGTTACACTGATTTATGGCGCTGCATTCAGTGGGCGTTATAGGGTGCGTGGCTAAAAAATTTGCTCGTCATCCGCATCGACAAATAAGTTAACGGTTTTATGTAACTCGTCGATTTGCATGTTGTAGTGCACCGCATTACAGCAGTTGGGACAATCTTCGTAAAACTCTTGATTGCCGCCACTGAGATCCAGTGTGAGATCAATACGGTGTCCACAGTGCGGGCAGCTTACTAGCCGGTCAGTTATATCATCCATCGTCACAGCCCTTCTTTTATGACAAAGCGGTTACTGTCAGTATAGATGAGGATCGTAAGATGGATAAATGATGAGCGCTGCTCTAAAAGGTGGCATTAACCACTGTACGCGCTTAATGCCACCCAGGAGACGATCGCTACAGCGACGAAAGATTATCTGCACTAAAAGCTTTTAGGCTGGCAAGCTTTTGATCGGCAATCACAAAGCGAGGATCTTCCCACTCATGCGCGGCCGGCACCACAATGGTTTTCATCGAGGCGGCTTTAGCCGCAAGTAAGCCGGTAAAGGAATCTTCAAAGGCGACGCAAGCGTCGGGCTCGACGCCCAGGGCGTTAGCAGCATTAAGATACACTTTCGGGTGGGGCTTACCGTATTTTAAATCCCCCGCCGACTCAACAATTTCAAATGCGTCGCTAAGCCCTAGCGCATCCAATGTCGGATGGATTAGGGTCAGTGGAGACGATGAGGCCAGACCGATTTTTAAGCCAGCTTGACGGCAAATTTGCAACGCGTCTTTAACGCCGGGCATCATGGGTTTTTCATCTTTAACCAGCTCAACCACGCGTGCGACGATTCGCGCTTGCACGTCAGCATTCGATGGCCCCTGCCAAGGCTGGGTACTTGCGTAGTGTTTCACAATTTCATCAATCCGCACGCCTGTGGTATCACGCGTATCTTGTAAACTGATAGAAACGCCGAGCTCGGTCAATACATCAATTTGCGCCCGTTGCCAGAACGGCTCTGAGTCGACCAATAGGCCATCCATATCAAATATTGCGGCAGATAACATCGCCAACCTCTATCTCAGTGTGTGTGTCTGGCATCCTACACCGTGAGTGTGAGTTTTGTCAGCAATTGTTCGGCTTGTGCAAGGTAGGGGCCGCCGAATAAATTGACATGGTTGAGCACATGATAAAGGTTATAAATATCTTTTCGTTGTTGATAACCCTCGTCTAATGGCCATTCAGCCTGGTAGCCGTTGTAAAAGCTTTGCGGGAAACCGCCGAATAGCTCTGTCATGGCGATATCGGCTTCGCGATCGCCCCAATAACAGGCCGGATCAAATAGTACTGGGCCTTTGACGGATAAACCGACATTGCCTGACCACAGATCGCCATGGAGGAGTGCAGGTTTGGGGCGATGGTTAGCCAGTTGCGCTTTGACGCCGTGAATGATGGTATCAATGTCGCCCAAATGCAGTGATTTTTCCGCTGCTAGTTGTAGTTGCCAGCCAATTCGTTGCTCAGCAAAGAAGTGACACCACTTGCGGTGCCAGCTGTTTCTTTGCTCGCTGGTGCCGATGAAGTTATCGTCATCGAATCCGTATTCGACTTGCTCTCCCCAGCGGTGATGACGCGCCAGTTGCTGACCGAATAAATAGGCTTGGGTATCGTCGAGCGATTTAATGGGTAGGAAATTGAGTACTAATGCTGCATTGTCTTTTACCGGCCCAACAAAATACACCCGCGGAACATGAATGTGCTCACTCATTGCCAGTTGGCGTAGACCTTCGGCCTCGGCCTCAAACGCGGGCAGACATTCTCGCTGGTTGATTTTAACGAAAAAGCGCTGCTCGCCCCCATCGCTAATGCAATAGGCGTCGTGGATGTCGCCACCGCCGATGGCGGTTTTTTCTCTGATCTCAAAATCAATATCGAGCTGTTCGGATAAATGTAGAGACAGTGCATGCCACATAAGCGACTCCGTTACATCGAGGTGAGGGGAGGTAACTGCCTACATATTAGTCTATTTTAGCTTTGGTATTCTGTGGAGATGGCGGCAAATTGAATAAAAAACGGCTCATAAGGAGCCGTTTTTGCGGGTAAATACTTTACAGGCTGGGGAGTAAGCCAGAGGGCATTAGTCGGTTATAAGTACCGGTTTGCACCAGCGCATTGGCCTTTTCGATATCAGGCGCAAAGTAGCGGTCTTTATCGTAAAACGGCACCACGCCGCGTAACTCGGCTTTGGCTTGCTCTAAGCGCTGAGAGGTTTTATTGGGCGCGCGAAAATCAATCCCTTGGCTGGCCGAAAGTAGCTCAACGGCTAAAATGCCGCGGGTGTTGGCACTCATGTCATGCAAGCGACGCGCAGCGAAAGTCGCCATGGAGACATGATCTTCTTGGTTGGCAGACGTGGGCAAGCTATCGATAGATGCCGGGTGAGCCAAGGTCTTATTTTCGCTTGCCAGTGCAGCAGCGGTGACTTGGGCGATCATAAAGCCGGAGTTGACCCCGCCGTTGTTGACCAAAAATGGCGGGAGTTTACTCAAGTTGCTATCAATCAGTAAGGCCATGCGGCGTTCTGATAAGCTGCCGATTTCGGCAATTGCGAGGGCTAAGTTATCCGCTACCATCGCGACCGGCTCGGCGTGGAAGTTGCCGCCGGAAATAATATCGCCATCGTCTGGGAACACGAGCGGGTTGTCAGATACGGCATTTGCCTCGGTGGTGAGCACGTCAGCGGCATGGCGAATTTGTTGCAAGCACGCGCCCATCACTTGTGGTTGGCAACGCAATGAGTAGGGGTCTTGCACTTTTTCACAATTTTGATGGCTGTTGCCAATGTCGCTACTTTCGCCCAGCAAGTGACGGTAAGCGGCAGCGGCATCCATTTGCGTTTGATGGCCACGCACGGCATGAATCCGTGGGTCAAACGGCCGGCGGCTACCAAGCGCGGCCTCTACCGATAATGCGCCACAGACAGTGGCCGCGGCGTATAAATCTTCGGCTTCAAACAAGCCTTCAAGCGCAAAAGCGGTAGAAGCCTGCGTGCCATTGAGCAGCGCGAGTCCTTCTTTTGGTCCAAGAGTGATGGGCGATAGGCCCGCAATTTTGAGTGCAGCCTCTCCAGAAATGACTTCCCCTTTGTACCGGGCTTGGCCTTCGCCGAGCAGTACTGTGCTCATATGTGCCAATGGTGCAAGATCGCCCGAGGCGCCGACTGAGCCCTTTTTGGGAATGCAAGGATATACCTGGTGATTAACCAGCGCTGCCAGTGCTTTTACGACCTCGAAGCGGATCCCGGAGTAGCCGCGCGCCAAGCTGGCTATTTTCAGTACGATCATAAGACGCACGGTGGCATCATCCATAAACTCGCCAATACCAGCGGCATGAGAGAGCACGATTGAGCGTTGCAGGGTTTCTAAATCGTCTAATTCAATCCGAGTATTAGCCAGCAAGCCAAACCCTGTGTTAATGCCATATACGACGCGGTCTTGAGCGAGGATGTCGGCGACGGTGTCGGTACTGGCTTTCATGGTGGCTTCAATGCCATCCGCAAAAGCAATCTGTACAGATTCACGGCTTACTTGCCGCAGTTGGGAAAGGGTGAGTTCGCCCGGTTGTAATGTCAGTGTGGTCATTTTGCTCTCCTTAGCGCAGCGGCTGGTTAGGTAAATCCAGCAGCGGCAGATCGAGTTGTTCTTCTTTGGCGCAATCAATGGCAATGTCATAGCCGGCATCGGCATGGCGCATCACCCCGGTGGCCGGATCGTTTCTGAGTACTCGCGCCACTCGTTGATGCGCATCGTCGGAGCCATCACACACAATCACCACGCCTGAGTGCTGAGAAAAGCCCATGCCGACACCGCCACCGTGGTGCAATGATACCCAGGTTGCACCGGATGCCGTGTTGAGCATGGCGTTCAGCAATGGCCAGTCTGACACGGCATCAGAGCCATCCAGCATGCCTTCGGTTTCACGGTTGGGACTTGCGACTGAGCCTGAGTCAAGATGATCACGGCCAATAACGACCGGCGCTTTGAGCTCGCCATTTTTTACCATATCGTTAAAGGCAAGCGCTAAGCGTGCACGATCTTTGACCCCAACCCAGCAGATACGGGCAGGTAAACCTTGAAATTGAATACGTTCTTTGGCCATATCAAGCCAGTTGTGGAGATGCGGATCATCAGGGATGAGCTCTTTCACTTTTTGGTCGGTTTTATAGATATCTTCTGGATCACCAGATAACGCCACCCAGCGGAACGGACCAATGCCTTGACAGAATAACGGACGAATATATGCCGGTACAAATCCTGGAAAATCAAAAGCATTATTGACACCGACTTCTAGCGCCATTTGACGGATGTTATTGCCGTAATCCAAGGTTGCAGCGCCGCGTGTTTGCAGATCGAGCATCGCTTTAACTTGTACGGCCATCGAGGCTTTCGCGGTTTTGACCACCTCGGCTTCGTTGTCTTTACGCTGTGCCGCGGCTTGCTCCATGGTCCAGCCTTGCGGCAGATAACCGTTAAGGGGATCGTGGGCCGAGGTTTGGTCGGTGACCACATCGGGGGTGATATGACGTTCCACCAGCTCTGGGAAGATATCGGCTGCATTGGCCAATAAGCCAATCGACACGGGCTTGCCTTGTCGTTTTGCTTCTTCAATCATGCCGAGTGCTTGGTCCAAGGATGTCGCTTTGCGGTCGACGTACCCCGTACGTAAGCGGTAATCGATGCGGCTTTCATCGCATTCAACCGCAATCATAGAAAAGCCTGCCATGGTCGCGGCGAGTGGCTGCGCGCCCCCCATGCCCCCCAGACCGCCAGTTAAGATCCAGCGGCCTTTGGCGTCGCCATTAAAGTGTTGTTTCGCCACCGCGACAAACGTCTCGTAGGTGCCTTGCACAATGCCTTGCGAGCCAATGTAAATCCAGCTGCCTGCCGTCATCTGGCCGTACATCATCAGCCCTTGCTTATCGAGCTCGTTAAAATGTTCCCAGTTTGCCCAATGCGGGACCAAGTTGGAGTTGGCAATCAATACACGTGGCGCATCTTTGTGGGTGGGGAAGACACCCACCGGTTTGCCGGATTGCACCAGCAAGGTTTGATCGTCGTTCAGGCGTTTTAGTACCTCGACAATCTTGTCGAAACATTGCCAATTGCGGGCAGCTCGGCCAATGCCACCATAGACCACCAAACCATTAGGATGCTCGGCCACGTCAGGGTGTAGGTTATTCATCAGCATACGAAGCGGCGCTTCGGTTAACCAACTTTTTGCATTAAGCTCAGGCCCGGTGGGGGCTTTCACGGTACGTGAATCGAAACGTGGGTCCGTCATGGTTATTCTCCTTGATCGATGATGGGATGCGAGCCTGCTTGCTGCGGACAAGATTGATGCGGACAAGCTGTGTGAATCATGGTCCACGCCATACGCGCGGCTAAGCGACTGGTTTGCTGGTCGCGGTCATAATGGGGGTTTACTTCTGTGATATCGCAAATAGGGACGGGAATGTGTTGCTTCTGCGCAACGGTAAACAGGTGCCGAATTAACGGCTCAATCACCGCGACTGGCACGCCGTAAGCTGCAGGGGCGCTCACTCCAGGCGCGACACTAGCGGGAAACACATCCATATCGACAGTAAGATAGAGATAATCACAGCCTTGAATAAACTGGGTTAATCGCGCTTTTAACGCCGGTAATGCGTCTACCTGCATATTGATATCTTCTTCTACCCAGCAATGGCGTTGCTCGGCTTTATCGAACAGCGCTTGGGTATTGCTGGTGCGGCTTACGCCAAGGCAGGCATAGTGGAATGGCCAACCTTTTTTGTCACAATATTGGGCGATTTGTGCGAAGGGTGTGCCTGAGCTGCCGGCGTGACTGCGCCCTTGTGGCGTGCGCAAATCAAAATGAGCATCAAAGTTAATAATACCAATCTTAGGCGGCTGCGCGGGGTCGTTGACACGGGAGTGTGTCAAATGACGGGATAAGCCCTGAAAGCTCGCCCATGCAGTTTCATGGCCGCCGCCTAGGGTTAAGACCCGGTGCTGTGGCAACGAACGATGGATTTGCTGACTTAATCCTTGCTGGGCCAATACCAGATCTGAGTCATCACATACTACGGTTCCGCCATCATAAAGCGGATGACTGTTATGCCAGGCGAGGTTTGCCAGTGCTTGTCGCAGCGTTTCAGGGGCAAGGGCTGCACCGAGGCGGCCTTGATTACGCGCTACCCCTTCATCGCAGGCAAACCCATAGATCACGACACCTGGCGGCTGTTCGACGCTGTTATCGTAGGCGCTGATGGTTTGGTGCAAACGCAGACCGCGCTCCCCATCTTCTGGATCAATGCGTCCTTGCCACACGGTCATATCAGCAGGAAGATGTTTCATTCTTGATTCTCCTGGTGGGGCGTGCTCTGCGGAGTCGGTGTTGCGGGATACCAGACCCCGTTGACCACTCTTCCGACTAAGGGCGCCGTGCCGACCATATAACTGAGCTCGGCTGGGGTGTCGCACTGCCAAACGGCAAAATCGGCATCAAACCCAACCGCGATTTGACCTTTGTTTGTTAAGCCCAGTGCTTGGGCGGCATGACGGGTGACGCCGTAAAGGTTCTCTTTTGGCGTGAGGCCAAATAAGGTGGAAGCCATGTTCATCATGAGCGTCAATGAGGCAAAGGGCGAGGTGCCGGGGTTGAAGTCAGTGGCGATCGCAATGGGGACATGATGTTCACGTAATGCTTCAATCGGTGGCATTTGGGTTTCACGTAAAAAGTAAAACGCGCCGGGAAGCAGGGTTGCCACAGTGCCAAATTCGGCCAAAATCTGGGTGTCAGCCTCTGACAAATACTCAATATGATCCACCGAATAGGCCCCGGCTTTGGCCGCCGCCACACTGCCGCCCAGGTCGCTTAATTGCTCGGTATGGGCTTTAATGTTGAGTCCATGAGCATTGGCAGCCGCATAGATTTTTTCGGCCTGGTCGACGCTAAAGGCAATGTTTTCACAGAACACATCCACGGCGTCAGCAAGCTGTTGCTCCGCCGCGGCCGGGATAATGGATTGACAGATATGCGCAATGTAATGATCCGCATCGTGTTGATATTCCGGCGGTATAGCATGAGCGGCGAGCAAGGTCGTAGAGACATTCACGGGTAAATGCTGCTCGATAGCTTTCGCCACCCGAAGCATTTTTAGCTCATCGTCGAGGGTTAACCCATAGCCTGATTTAATTTCAATTGTTGTGACACCGTCACGCATTAAAGCTTCGGCACGTGGCAAAGCGAGGGCAAGTAATTCTGCGTCACTCGCCGCCCGCGTCGCTTTCACTGTGGAGAGAATTCCGCCGCCTTGTTCAGCTATGGTTTGGTAAGGCACGCCATTGAGGCGCTGCTCAAACTCGTCCGCGCGATTGCCCGCAAAAACAAGGTGAGTGTGGCTATCAATGAGTCCGGGTGTCACCAATTTTCCGTTTAACGACTGTTTGGGCCAGTCAAGCTGCTCGGCATCTTGGCCAAGTGCAACAATTTTGCCGTTTTCAACCGCAATCGCGCTATGGTCTTGGCATTGGTAGCCGTCGCTATTGTGGATATCGCTGGCCATCGTGACCAGTTTTGCATCGGTATATAGGTGTCTCATGATGATGGCCTTACCGCTCATTAAATGTCTATACAAATGTATAGACAAATAAAGTGGCAGACACAAGAGGGAATGTAAAAGAACGGTAAAAAATTGTGATCGGTTCGATCTAAATGAAGTTATCTATCCGTTCTCGATGTGAGCTTATAGCGCGATCCTGGATGGTACAGCAAGGCGGCACTGACGAGGGTTTGTTGGCTCCAGGTCCGACGGTGTAATAATAAACAGGGTTCGTCTGATCGCATCGCGAGGGCTTGCTGAATGGTCGAGCTCGCTTGAATGGCTTCGACTGTATGCTCAATGGTATTCACTGGGCAAACCGTTGATAAATACTCGTTTGGGGTGGTTTGATTAAAGTCTTGCGCTAAGTAGTCGGGCGCCAAAGCCGGATTGACCCAGCGCTGTTCAAGTTGCAACGCGATCGCATCACCGTAATGAACAATCTCACTATAAAAGACGGAGGTACCCACCATAACGCCTAAGCGCATAGCAACATCAGCCGGTGCAGAAATGCGTTTCAATGTGCGAATATCACTGTGATAAGTTTGCCCGCGAGCGTTAACTTCATCGGCGATATTACGAATATCCATTAATGGGGATTCGGCTTTGGGCTCAGTGACAAACGTCCCCAATCTAGGTGTGCGCTCCAGTAAGCCTTCAGCGACTAAATCGCGTACGGCTTTGTTCACCGTCATGCGGCTGACGTCAAATTGATCGCATAATTCGTATTCGGTCGGAATACGTGTCCCCACAGGCCAAACCCGAGTTTCAATTTTCTCTTGAATAAAGGTTTTAATTTGTTGATAGCGGGGCGCATTGGCCATAGATTGTTCCTGTCATTATTGTGTATACAAATCAGCATTGCTGAAGTCTAGTGCAAAATCAAGCGGATGATAGGGCGATACTCGTGAATCATTCGTTGGACGGCGAAGAAATTCTTGACGGGATGACTTGCATCACAAATGTCGGATCTTCATAATCAAAACCCTACTCACACTGTGCGGTTACTTACTAATCGCAAAATACACGTTCATGTGCCACTTGGTGTGTGGCACCACTGAGAAGGATTGTTATCAATGCCTCTAATTACTCTCCCTGACGGCAGTCAGCGTTCTTTTGACCACCCAGTTTCAACCTACGACGTTGCCAATGACATTGGTCCTGGCCTCGCTAAAGCTTGTATTGCGGGCCGTGTTGACGGCAAACGCGTTGATGCGTGTGACTTGATTGAGCACGATGCACAGCTCGAAATTATCACCGCAAAAGACGATGATGGGCTTGAGATTATTCGCCACTCGTGTGCGCACCTTTTAGGGCATGCGATTAAGCAACTTTTCCCTGATACCAAGATGGCGATTGGCCCAACCATCGACAGTGGTTTCTATTACGATATCGATATGGATCGCTCGCTCACCCAGGATGACCTGGATGCAATTGAAAAACGCATGAAAGAGCTGGTAAAAACCAAGTATCAGGTTGTGAAGAAAACGGTCAGCTGGCAAGAAGCACGTGATACCTTTGAATCACGTGGTGAACCGTACAAGATTGAAATCTTGGACGAGAATGTCTCTCGCGATGACCGTCCGGGCTTGTATCACCACGAAGAATACATCGACATGTGTCGTGGTCCACATGTACCGAACATGAGCTTTTGTCAAAACTTTAAAATTTTGAACGTGGCTGGCGCGTATTGGCGTGGTAACAGCGACAACAAGATGCTGCAACGAATCTACGGCACCGCCTTTCCTGATAAAAAGCAACTGAAAGCACACCTGGTGCGTTTAGAAGAAGCGGCGAAGCGTGATCACCGTAAACTGGGTAAGCAACTTGATTTGTATCATATGCAGCAAGAAGCGCCTGGGATGGTATTCTGGCACCACAATGGCTGGACGATTTTCCGTGAGCTTGAGCAATTTATCCGTGCGAAGTTGACCGAATACGACTATCAAGAAGTGAAAGGTCCGTTGATCATGGACCGCGTGTTGTGGGAGCGCTCTGGCCACTGGGACAAATATGCTGATTACATGTTTACCACCCAGTCAGAAAGCCGTGAGTATGCACTTAAGCCAATGAACTGCCCAGGTCACGTACAGATTTTTAACCAAGGGTTAAAGTCTTACCGTGATTTACCGCTGCGTATGGCAGAATTTGGTAGTTGTCACCGTAATGAGCCATCCGGTGCGCTGCATGGTTTAATGCGTGTGCGTGGCTTTACCCAAGACGATGCGCATATCTTCTGTACCCCAGAACAGGTACAAAAAGAAGTCAGTGCGTGTATCGAAATGGTCTACGAGACGTACCAAACCTTTGGTTTCAACAACATCGAAGTCAAACTTTCCACACGCCCAGAAACGCGTGTTGGCTCTGACGAGATGTGGGATCGTGCAGAAAAAGCCTTGCACGAAGCCTTAACGGCGATGGATATTCCGTTTGAAATTCAAGAAGGTGAGGGGGCGTTTTACGGGCCTAAGATTGAGTTTACGTTACATGATTGCCTGGATCGTGCTTGGCAATGTGGTACAGTACAACTAGATTTCGCGCTTCCTGAGCGCTTAAGTGCCACGTATGTAGGCGAAGACAACGAACGTCACACACCTGTGATGATTCACCGTGCTATCCTCGGTTCGTTGGAACGTTTCATCGGTATTCTGATTGAAGAATACGCTGGACACTTCCCAACGTGGCTATCACCGCAGCAAGCTGTGGTGATGAATATCACGGATAAACAAGCAGATTATGCGCAAGAGATTGCGAAAAAACTGCAAAAAGCTGGATTTAGAGCCTCTGCGGACTTGAGAAACGAGAAGATTGGCTTTAAAATCCGCGAACACACTTTGAAGCGTGTACCGTATATGCTCGTTTGTGGTGACCAGGAAATGGAAGCTGGCGAAGTAGCAATACGTACCCGTAAAGGTAAAGATTTGGGTAAAATTAAGATTGATGACTTCCTTGCTCAATTGCAGCAAGAAGTGCAAGATCGAACACTCAATATTGTGGAGGAATAAGGTATTAAAGGCGCAAGAAAAGCCCCGGCAAAGAAAAACGCTCATCGTCTAAACAACGAAATTCGTGGTGTCAAAGAAGTTCGATTGTCTGATGACAGCGGCGAACAACTCGGTATCGTCCCTTTTGATGAAGCACTCGCCAAAGCAGAAGAGGCGACTCTTGACTTGGTTGAGATCAGTCCGAACGCTGAGCCGCCGGTTTGTCGTATCATGGATTACGGCAAATTCCTTTACGAGAAGAGTAAAGCTGCGAAAGAGCAGAAGAAAAAGCAAAAGACTATTCAGGTTAAGGAAGTTAAATTCCGTCCTGGCACAGATGTAGGCGACTATCAGGTAAAACTACGCAACCTGGTTCGCTTCATTGAAGAGGGCAACAAGGTCAAGGTCACTATCCGATTCCGCGGGCGCGAAATGGCGCACCAAAGCATCGGTGTTGACGTGCTGAACCGCTTGAAGGAAGACACTGCTGAAATCGCTTCAGTAGAAAGTTTCCCGACTCGCATCGAAGGCCGTCAAATGATCATGGTCCTGGCCCCAAAGAAGAAGTAATTCTGGCTTCCAAGTAACAAGCGGCTGCGCCTGTTAGGTGCAGCCGCTTTGTTCGCCAAATTGCTATATTATTAACACAATGCGGAGTTATCATCATGTCTAAGATGAAATCCAACAAAGGTGCTGCTAAGCGTTTCAAGAAAACTGCTGGTGGCTTTAAGTACAAGCGTGCAACCAAGCGTCATATCTTGACTAAACGTACTACTAAGAACAAGCGTCAGCTGCGTCCAAATGCTGTTCTGCCTGCGTGCGAAAACGCGCAAGTAGCTCGCATGCTGCCATACGCATAAGTTTTTAGTTTTATAATTTAGTTTAGGAGAGAGATAATGGCTCGCGTAAAACGTGGTGTACAAGCTCGTGCACGTCACAAGAGTGTAATGAAGCAGGCGAAAGGTTACTATGGTGCGCGTTCACGCGTCTACCGCGTAGCTTTTCAGGCGGTAACGAAAGCAGGTCAATATGCTTATCGTGACCGTCGCAACAAGAAACGTCAATTCCGTCAACTGTGGATCGCGCGTATTAACGCAGCGGCTCGCCAAAACGGTATGTCATACAGCCGTCTGATTAACGGTCTTAAAAAGGCATCTATCGAAATCGATCGTAAGATCCTTGCCGATATCGCGGTATATGACAAAGCAGCATTCTCTGTGCTGGTAGAAAAAGCGAAAGCTTCACTGTAAGTTTTACAGTAAAGAATTGCTAAAAAAGGAGAGCTTCGGCTCTCCTTTTTGCTATTCATGCCTGCCTATATAATTGAACCCCCAACTACCTTACTGAAAAAAAGCATTGTTAGAGCAGGGATTGAGCATCGAAGGGGATGTGATATTAAAAAAGAGGCCAATCGGCCTCTTTTTAATTTAACTATCACCATAGGGGTTAGGCAATTTGTACTTGTTGTTGCTCGATTTCTTCACTGGGCGTAGCATTGGATTCAGCGCCGTGCATCCAGCGGATCAACGTACCGGATAGAGTCAGCAAGATCAGACCTGAAATCGCTGCTGTCGCGGCAATGCCACCGAAGATCGCCATGGCACCATAGTCACCCACATGCGAACCAATAATACCTGCAACATAGTTAGCAATCGCGTTAAAGCCAAACCAGGCGCCCATCATTAGAGAGGCCAAACGCAGTGGTGCGAGTTTGGTGACCAGCGATAAGCCAATTGGAGAGAGGCAAAGTTCGCCTAACGTGTGGAAGAAGAACGCGCCCACTAGCCAGAACATCGAGGTTTTCACCGTGGTGTCGCCGCCTTGCTCTAACACGGCCCCGATCATGCACAAAAAACCAAGCGCCAGCATAAATAACGCCATGGCAAATTTGACCGGTGAGCTAGGCTCTTTAGAACCCAGTCGCACCCACAATGATGCCGCTATAGGCGCACAGATAATGATGAAGAAGGGGTTGAGTGACTGGAACCATGCCGCTGGGATTTCAAACCCACCCACCATGCGATCCGTGTACTCCTGGGTGTAAATATTCATCAACCCGCCAGCCTGTTCAAAGCCAGCCCAGAAAATGATCACGAACAAACCCATCAATAAGATGACTTTAAGACGATCGATTTCTTGCTTGGTCAATGGTGCATTGGTCTTAGAATGATTGGCATCTCGTGCTTGTTGTGCCGCGGGAACACGACCGATATTACCTAGCCAAGCGTTGGCCATGGTTAGCTGGATAATCAAGCTGATCACCATACCAATACCGGCAGCAAAAAAGCCATATTGCCAGCCGTAAGCGCTGCTCACTGTGCCCGCAACAAAGCCGGCTAATAATGAGCCAATGTTGATGCCCATATAAAAGATGGTAAACGCACCATCACGACGATGATCGCCTTCATGATAAAGGTCACCCACCATCGTCGAGATGTTGGGTTTAAATAGGCCAGAGCCCGCAATCAGTATGGCTAAGCCAGCATATAAAGTATGTACCGTATCTAAGCCATATTGGTGAGCAGGGAAGGCCAGAGTAAATTGACCGATGGCCATTAAGGCACCACCTAGAATCACGGCTCGACGCTGACCGACAAAGTTATCGGCAAACCAACCGCCGATGAGTGGCGTGATATAAACGAGGCCGGTGTAATAGCCATACAGCTCTAGCGCGTCTTTGGTGGACCAACCTAAACCACCGTTGATGGTTTGATCGGTGAGGTATAATACCAAAATGGCACGCATGGCGTAGTAGGAAAATCGCTCCCATAGTTCCGTGCCGAAGAGTAGAAAAAGTCCCCGAGGGTGACCGAGTATTGTTTTTTGGTTTTCCATAACTATCTAATTATTCGTGAGTTTTGTTGGGCCTGCATTTCTTCAATCGGCGTGCAGTACATTGCCGAAACGTTTGTTGGAAAGATCACCTCGCTACAGTTTGTAACAAAATATGTAAAACTAGATTAATGCTTTTTTATCAAAATTAAAAACTATTATTCAAGCAATAATGCCGTCATTAATGATGGGTTTTATCCGAATAATGAAATTTTGTCGCACTGAACAGCTGCCACCTATAGTGACGTGACAGCTGCTTGCGTCTTTGCGTGGGATCAAAAACAGAGGGAATTATGTGATGGGGGTCACTGTTAATGTGTGCCTATCAAGCGAGAGCGTGGCGCAGCCAAAGGGCAATATCCTGATACATGGCCTGGTGGCTTGGATCGACTTCTGCCTGATTGGTGACAAATTGATAGAGTGTTTCCGAGTGATAGGTTTGCCCGATCAACTGGCTTGCCAGTATTTCTATCGGCCCTGGCGTTAAGCTATCGGTGAATAGCTGACAGTCGGCTATTTCGCCATTTTTCACATCTAAATGCAGCTCAACGCCCCCCCATTCGAAGCGTTCATCAAACGTATGCATAAATTGTGGGCTCTTGCCAAAATTCCATTCCCAACTGCACTGTTTTTCATAGATGGCGTTAAAGCCTTCGACATCGGGTTTGACCTCAGGAGAAATGTATTCAATCTCAGCGGTATTGCCATAGTGGTTAAAGAATGCAGCTTTGATCGCATCACACAGAGCTTGGTGGGTGATCTCCGGGACATAATCGGAAATATTCGCTACTCGCGCGCGTACAGAGGTAATGCCCTTGGCTTGCAGCTTTTTGGGATCAGGGTTGAGGTAATCGCCCAGTCGCGACAAGTTGGCATTAATCAATAGGGTGCCGTGATGAAATCCACGATCTTTTGTCTCTTTGTAGGCTGACCCTGAGATTTTGCGAGCGCCTTCAGGGGTATCCATGGTGAGATCATTGCGTCCACTGGCCGTTGCCTCAATACCGAGTGTTTTCAGCGCATTCAACACAATTTGTGTTGATACCGACTTGTCATAACCGGGCTTGCCGGCCATAAAGGTAAAGTTAGTATTGCCGAGATCATGAAACACGGCGCCACCACCGCTTTGGCGTCGGGCTAACACAACGCCGTCTTGTTCCATTTTACGAGTGTTGCATTCGCGCCATGCATTTTGACCACGCCCGATCACCACCGTATTGTCGTTACGCCAAAGAAAGAGCACATTTTGCGCTGATGACATGGTACGGAAAATCGTATCTTCCACCGCCAAATTAAACCAAGGGTGGGTCGAGGTGGATACAAACACGCGTAAAGGATGATTGTTGTCTTGCATAGTGGCTCCAAATTCGTCGAGATCTCGGCTCGTAGCATAGCAAACTCTTCATCTATGCCAACAAAATGGATAAACCGGTAGCTGATGGCGAGGAAAAATGGCTTAAATGCCGTTTAGCGTTTGGCATTAGTCTTGGCATTAATTAGTATGTAAGGTCAATTTATTACCTGTTCTCTCAGTCAATTGGCATTGAGGCGTATAACAAGACGACTCTGTCAGTTTGCTCAGACAATGGGTGAAACCATGATGTCAGCAGGTATTGTCACGCACCTACCTGGTTTGGACTGCCCAACGGGTCGACGAGGAAACAATGCAACAATTAGAAGAAATTCTTGCGAATGCAACCAATGCGGTGGCCGATGCTGCCTCTGTGGCTGCATTGGATGAAGTCCGGGTAAAATACCTAGGAAAGAAGGGGGAGTTAACCGCACAGCTTCAGGCTTTAGGCAAATTGCCTCCTGAAGAACGCCGTGAAGCGGGTCAGAAGATTAATCAGGCTAAGCAAACCGTGCAGCAGACGATTGCTGAACGTAAGCAAGCACTAGAACGTGCTGAGCTAGAAGCCAAACTGGCCGCCGAAACCATTGATGTGAGCTTGCCAGGCCGCCGGATTGAAAACGGTGGGTTGCATCCGGTGACGCGCACCATTGAGCGTATTGAGCAATTTTTTGGTGAGCTTGGTTTTTCGGTGGAAGCTGGACCGGAAGTGGAAGATGGCTTCCATAACTTTGATGCATTGAACATCGCAGCCGATCATCCCGCGCGTACCGATCATGACACCTTCTTCTTTAACCCTGATTTGATGTTGCGTACCCATACCTCGGGCGTTCAGATCCGGACCATGGAAGCCGGCAAACCGCCATTCCGTATTATTGCGCCAGGCCGTGTTTATCGAAACGATTACGACCAAACGCACACGCCCATGTTCCACCAAGTAGAAGGCTTACTGGTCGATAAAGACATTACCTTTGCCGATCTAAAAGGTATTTTGAACGACTTCCTTCGCAACTTTTTTGAGGAAGATCTCGAAGTACGTTTCCGTCCTTCCTATTTCCCGTTTACCGAGCCCTCAGCGGAAGTCGATGTGCGCCGTAAAGGTGGCAAATGGCTAGAGATCTTAGGTTGTGGCATGGTTCACCCCAATGTCCTGCGGTCGGTGAACATTGACCCAGAGGAATATCAAGGTTTTGCCTTTGGTATTGGGGTTGAGCGCCTAACCATGTTGCGCTATGGCGTGAATGATCTTCGTGCGTTCTTTGAGAACGATCTGCGCTTTTTGAAACAATTTAAGTAATCAGTGGGGCAAGGTAATAATGAAATTCAGTGAATCTTGGTTGAGAGAGTGGGTAAATCCAGCAAACGACACCAACGCGCTTGCCCACCAGATCACCATGGCCGGTCTTGAAGTTGACGAGATTGCCCCCGTGGCTGGCGAGTTTAGCGGTGTGGTTGTGGGTGAAGTGGTAGAATGTGGTCAACACCCTGACGCAGACAAACTGCGGGTCACTAAAATTAATGTAGGTAACGATGAGTTACTGGATATTGTCTGTGGTGCGCCGAATTGTCGCCAAGGCTTAAAAGTGGCGGTAGCCATGGTTGGAGCGGTATTGCCGGGTGATTTTAAAATCAAAAAGGCTAAGCTACGCGGTCAGCCATCATTCGGTATGTTGTGCTCGTTCACCGAGCTGGGTATCGATGTGGAATCGGATGGGATTATCGAATTGCCCGCTGACGCGCCGATTGGTACTGACATCCGTGATTATCTTGCACTCAACGATGTCACCATCGATGTGGATTTGACCCCAAACCGCGCTGATTGTTTGAGCCTACGTGGCTTGGCGCGTGAAGTGGGCGTATTAAACCGCACCGATGTAACAGAGCCTACCATTACGCCTGTTGCTGCCAGCATTGAAGACAAAGTATCGGTGCGCATCGATGCGCCGCAAGCGTGCCCACGTTATCTGGGTCGTGTGGTAAAAAACGTTGATCTTAATGCGCAGAGCCCGTTGTGGATGCAAGAAAAACTGCGTCGCAGTGGTATTCGTTCTATCGATCCTGTGGTGGATGTCACCAACTATGTGATGCTTGAGCAAGGTCAGCCAATGCATGCGTTTGATCTTGGCAAGATTGAAGGTGGCATCGTGGTGCGTTTAGCCGAAGAAGGCGAAGCACTGACCTTACTTGATGGCAATGAAGCCAAACTAAATGCGCAAACGCTCGTTATTGCGGATGAGAAAAAAGCGTTGGCGATGGCGGGCATTTTTGGCGGCCAAGAGTCAGGTGTGACCACAGAAACCCAAGATATTCTGTTAGAGTCAGCCTTTTTTGCCCCGGAAGCGATTCGTGGTCGTGCACGTAGCTATGGTCTACACACAGATTCATCTCACCGCTTTGAGCGCGGGGTTGATCCGGCACTGCAAGCCGCAGCGATGGAGCGAGCCACTGAATTATTGCTGGCTATCTGTGGCGGCGAAGCGGGCGAGATTGTGACGGCTGAGTTCACTAACACCTTGCCAGTTCGTGACACTGTCACACTTCGTCGTACCAAGCTCGATGGTTTACTCGGGCATGCTATTGACAACAAGGATGTCGATGCCATTTTGACCCGCTTAGGCTGTGCGGTGACGACCACCGATCAAGGTTGGGAAGCAACGGCACCAAGCTGGCGTTTTGATATTGCCATCGAGCAAGATTTGATTGAGGAAGTGGGTCGTATCTATGGCTACGACAATATTCCGACCCGTGCGCCGAAAGCTGCGCTCACCATGCGCGAATATAAAGAAGCGGCGATGCCACTCAAGCGTGTACGTGATCTTCTGGTTGACCGTGGTTTCCATGAAGCGATCACTTATAGCTTTGTTGAGCCCAAGCAACAGGCGTTGATTGTGCCGAATGTGGCGCCGTTAATCCTGCCAAGCCCCATCTCGGCGGATATGTCCGCGATGCGCTTAAGCTTATTACCTGGTTTGCTCAATACGGTGGCCTATAATCAAAAGCGTCAACAACCGCGCGTACGTTTGTTTGAGTTTGGTTTACGCTTCACGCCTGAAGGCGATATGAGCGGTGACATACGTCAAGATAACATTCGCCAAGAGCGGATGCTTGCCGGGGTTATTGCCGGACCAAGTAGCGAAGAGCATTGGGGTCTGACCAGCGCAACGGTTGATTTCTTTGACTTAAAAGGGGATCTGGAAGCGGTGCTTGAGCTAACCGGTCAGTTGAATGATTTCCGCTTTGTGTCAGCCTCTCATCCCGCGATGCACCCAGGCCAAACTGCAGCGATTGAGTTTGATGGCAATGTTGTCGGCCATATTGGTACGCTACATCCAGAGCTAGAACGCGAGTTTGGCTTAAATGGGCGTACCGTGGTGTTTGAGCTGGAATGGCAAGCGATTGATACGCGCTTTATTCCTGAAGCGGCCGGTCTGTCCAAGTTCCCTGCAAACCGTCGTGATATTGCGGTGATTGCCGATGAGTCGCTCGCATCAGGTGATGTAGTCGCTGCGTGTTTGCAAAGTGGTAATGCGCTGATTAAAGATGCACAACTTTTCGACCTGTATACCGGTAAAGGGGTAGAAGACGGGAAGAAGAGCTTAGCGATAGCACTTATTTTGCAATCGGATGAGCGCACCCTAGAAGAGGCCGATATCAGTGACGCGGTGTCGGGTGTCGTGCACAACCTCTCAGAAAAACTGGGCGTGGTCTTGCGAGATTAGCCTCATTTAAGTGAAAAAAGCAGCGGTAACGCTGCTTTTTTTATGCCTAAATGGCCTAACATCTATGCGTTTGAAAAACTGAATAAATTCGCTATATTTGTTTATTAATTGTTCAATTATTGATAAAAGCGTCTAATATCGACCACAGAGGTTGTCCATTTATAGACGTACCGGCAGATAAACGTGTAACGTATTGGTTTAAAAGGTCAATTTTTTGGACATGGCGCTATTTTTTTCATGTAAAAAAGTTGGCGCAAATCAGCCAGTTGGCATACACTTGTTTTTAAGTGGTTTTCGAATGTTCCTAAAATACAAGGGCTAAAGACGCGTAGACCACGTGTAGAATGGCGGTGTCGATACTGCGGTATTGCCAATATGTTAAACAATTCTTGAGGGAAAACCTATGGCGCTCACGAAAGCCGATTTGGCTGAGAACCTGTTTGAAAATATCGGGATTAGCAAACGGGACGCCAAGGATACAGTCGAAGTGTTTTTTGAAGAAGTACGAAAAGCGCTTGAAAGTGGCGAGCAAGTCAAACTGTCCGGTTTTGGTAATTTTGATTTGCGAGACAAGAATCAACGCCCCGGTCGAAACCCTAAAACAGGGGAAGATATTCCGATCACGGCGCGTCGTGTTGTCACTTTTCGACCCGGCCAAAAACTTAAAGCACGAGTTGAAAATGCAGAAGTTGAAAAGTAAGCCTACATCAACTTGTCGGTGGTGATAGCACCACAATAGAAAGCCGTGTGCCTTTGGTTCACGGCTTTTTAATTTGTCTATACATGATCACATTGTCAGGATAAAACACTGGGGTTATTGGTTATCTCGTTGTAACGTTTTGTTGTCTAGTTGTAATAAAAGGAAGCATTATGCTGACAGCACGCCCAGGCGCCTTTATTGATGCCGCCCTGACCGCGCCTCACGCGTTCCAAGCCGACCAATGGCATCAGTCGTCTATGACCTTCACACACCACATGCCCGGTGTGGTGCGCATCCAACCTGACAACCCCACGGTATCGCGTTGCGTGGTCTTATCTGCGGGGATCCATGGCGATGAAACCGCACCGATTGAGCTGATTGACGGGTTGCTGGCCGATATTCTCAGTGGCGCATTGATTCCGACGGTGCCGTTACTGCTCATTATTGGTCATGCAGAAGCCATTAAAGCCCATACCCGGTTTATTGAAGATAACTTGAACCGTCTTTTTGGTGGCTGGAATCAAGAAAAAAACGAAGAACACCACTTGGCAAACCAGCTACAGCAAGCAGTCAGTGACTTTTTTGCGGCGCAGCCCGCGTCAATGCAGCGTTGGCACTTGGATTTACACAGCGCTATTCGCGACTCTTTCCACTATATGTTTGGCGTGATCCCCACGACGTCTAAAGCGACGGATGTACGCCCACTGGCGGCCTTGCTCAACGATGCGCAAATGGATGCGAGTGTTCTGTCACAATCGCCATCCCCCACATTCAGCTGGTACAGCGCCAACCATCATGATGCCTTGGCGGCGACCTTAGAAATGGGGCGTGTTGCGCCACTGTATGAGAACGACATGCGTGAGTATGCACCGCTTAATCAGACATTACGCACGCTCCTTAGCGAGACTGCGTTGCCCTCGACACTGACACCCATGCGTTTTTATCGAGTAACACGCACGTTGACGAAACACACCGAGCAGTTTGCGCTGACGTTTTCATCCTCGGCGAAGAACTTTACGCCGTTTCAGCAAGGTGAATGCTTAGCCACGGATGAAGGCATGAGCATTCATGCTGAGCAAGACGGTGAGGTCGTGATCTTCCCCAATGCGAATGTGCCGGTTGGCCATCGTGCTGGATTATTAGCCACGCCTTTTCGCCCTGATGCCGACCAGCCCTTGTATGTGAAGACAACATCAGCGTAATTGCGTACTCTTGCCACACGCTGGGCGTTAGCGCTTTTCAACCGTTGATTCAGTCGGTAAAGTACATTGCATTATTATGTGCTAAATAGATGGTCGAACGACCCATGCAAGTGTCATCACTCACCGCCCGCCAACATATCCGTTGGCGGCGCGCGTTATGTCTTTTTTCCTGTCTTTTGTTGTTAGCCAGTGGCGTGGCGCTGAGTGTGGGAGAGCTCTGGATTAATCCGCTCGCGCCCGATTCGCCATTGGCGCAACAACTGCTGATCCAGCTGCGTTTGCCTCGGGTGTTAGCTGCATTATTGATAGGAGCGTCGCTGGCGATGGCGGGAGCCAGCTTGCAAGTATTGCTGGGTAATCCTTTGGCTGAGCCGGGTGTGCTTGGGATCTCCGGTGGGGCGAGCATTGCGGTCGTCTTATTATTACTGCTTGCACCTACGTGGGCATCAAGCTCGCATATGGCGATTGCTGCGATGCTAGGCGCCAGTGCCTTTACCTTGATATTGGTGATGTTGGCACGCCGGGCATTAGCCACGTCCCGAATTTTATTGGTGGGGGTTGCCCTGAGCATCTTAGCCGGCTCGGGAGTGACATTGGCATTTTATTTCAGCACCGACTTTAACCTACGCCAATTAATGGTTTGGTTAATGGGATCGCTATCGGGCATGCGTTTAGAGCATGTTGCGATATTATTGATAACGTTACCTTGTATTGCGCTATTATGGCGCTACGGGCAAAAACTCGATCAACTCATGCTTGGCGACCAACAAGCACAGCAATTGGGACTTGATACTCATCGGCTGCGTTGGCAGTTGATTGTGCTCGTGAGCATACTGGTTGGGGTATCGGTTGCGACGGCCGGTGTGATCGGCTTTATTGGTCTAATTGTGCCGCATTATTTGCGCTTATGGTTGGGCAGCCGTAATAGCTACTTGTTGCCAATGTCGGCGCTTGCCGGCGCATTATTGCTCGTCTGTGCGGATACCATTGGACGGCTTATTATTCCCTCGGCGGAGTTACCTGTCGGCGTGGTAACCAGTGTGATTGGTGCACCTTTGTTTATTTGGATGTTAGTGAGGGTAGGGTAATGGTGGTTCATGCGCAAGATGTGAGTTTGCCGCCGAGGCTTTTTCCCCTTTCCCTATCCGTTGAAGCCGGGCAGGTGGTGCATTTAATTGGGCCTAATGGCAGTGGCAAAAGTACCTTGTTACAGCTTCTCTCGGGATTAGAGATGCCAGAAGCTGGTCACATCGCGATCAATAGCCAACGTCTCGGCGGTCAAACCCGGCAAACATTGGCGCAGTGGCGCGGCTACCTGATGCAGCATCAACGTCCGGCGTTCGTCATGGGGGTGTTTGAATACCTTAATCTGGTGCTTGATAGCTTACCAAGACCAAGCTTACAAGGACAAAGCTTACAGCGAATGGCTGGCAGCGCACGTGATGAGGCGGTGAATCATATCGCCTCGCGTTTAGCTGTTTCCGATAAACTCCATCGGCGCATTGATAGCTTGTCCGGAGGAGAGTGGCAACGTGTTCGTCTCGCCGGCGCTTTGTTGCAAGTGTTGCCGTCACTTAACCCTCATGCGTGTCTGCTATTACTGGATGAACCGGCAACTGGGCTTGATGTGGCACAACAAGAAATCATCTACCAAGAAATTAGCATGATGGCAGCAACTTATGGCATTGCGATTGTGATGGCGAATCACGATCTCAACCGGACATTGGTACATGCCGATAAGGTATTATTGCTTAACCAGGGACGCCTTGTTGCCACTGGGCGCCCTGGGCAGGTGTTAACCGATCGCCAACTTTCAGAGGTGTTTGCGACCCCGCTTGAGCAAGTCTCCACGGTAAATGGCCCCGTGATTATGCGTGCGCGAACGAGTTAACTACCACGCGTTGCTAGTCACGTTCATCGTTGTCGATAACCGTTAATTTGGCGCGAATAAAGTCAGCATGATCGACATAAAGTAGCTCGGCCGTTTTTCGAATCACGGCTTCCTCTAAGGGGTCGATGTTTTCATCGGCGTAAGCCACCGACCACATGGCTTCGATAAGCAAAATCCGTGTGTGCGGGTCGAGATCGCGTAATTTATCGGTATATTCATAGAGTGACGTTGCATGCTCACTGTGTTGTCGTGCTTGCTCAAGTAACGATTCAGCTTGCGTGCTCTCAAGCGATAAAAGTTGGCAGATCCGTGCTTTCTTGGTCTCCTTCTCCCTTTCATCAATATCATGATCCGCCATGGCGACTTCACTGAGCAGGCCAGCCATCGCTTGATGCCGTGATAAGCCTGCTTGATCGCCCTGTTGCCCCAGATCGGCCGCAAAGGCAGATTCTAATTTACTAAATAGCTGTTTAAGCATGACGCTTCTCCCTACTGCGAAGTCATTTCGGTCTGTCATAGAATACGGCGCGAATCCTATGCAGGTTTGATTCTTTTTACTTTGTGATAGGATGCGACACCAATCAACCTTATTTATCGGCTGTGACACTGATAAACGCCTTAAAAGATTAAGCAGTAAGCAGGAATCGCCTTGAGTTCACGTCATCACAACACGCCAGACACGCTATTTGCAGCCTTAAACGATTGTATGCTGCAAGACCGTTTTCGCTTTAAAAAACGCATTTACGGTGCGCAGAAAATCAATAAAAACGATGCCAAACAGGCCGTTTACGATCAAATCGCCGCGGATATGGCGCAAAGCATGCAGCGCGTCTTATCGCGACAAACGAGCACGCCCACCATTAGTTATCCTGAGGCATTGCCCGTTAGTCAGAAAAAAGACGATATTGCCGAGGCTATTGCCAACCATCAGGTAGTGATTATTGCCGGTGAAACGGGATCGGGTAAAACCACTCAGCTACCCAAGATTTGTATGGAATTAGGGCTGGGTGTTGCAGGGACCATTGGTCATACGCAGCCACGTCGCTTGGCGGCGCGCTCTGTTGCTTCTCGCATTGCCGATGAGCTTGATGTCGAGCTTGGCCGTAGTATCGGCTATAAAGTGCGTTTTAACGACAAGGTGTCAGATGCGACTCAAGTAAAGCTGATGACTGACGGGATCTTGTTGGCAGAAATTCAGCATGATCGTTATCTCAATCAGTATGACTGCATTATCATCGATGAAGCGCATGAACGTAGCCTCAATATCGACTTTATTCTCGGCTATTTGCGCGAGTTGCTGCCAAAGCGTCCCGACTTAAAAGTCATCATCACCTCGGCGACTATCGACCCAGAACGTTTTTCTAAGCATTTCAACAATGCCCCCATGATTGAGGTGTCTGGCCGCACTTATCCGGTTGACGTGCGCTATCGTCCGTTGGCTGAAGACGATGAAAGCGACCGCGATCAGCTTGAAGCGATTAGCGAAGCCGTCGATGAGCTTTGCACCGAAGGGCCAGGCGACATTCTGATCTTTATGAATGGTGAGCGAGAAATTCGTGACACGGCCGATCACTTGCAACGTCGCCAGTTACGGGATACCGAGATTTTACCGCTCTATGCTCGGCTTTCTGCCGGCGAACAAAATCGTGTTTTTCAATCTCATTCTGGGCGACGGATTGTACTGGCCACCAACGTCGCAGAAACCTCGTTGACGGTCCCGGGGATCAAGTATGTGATTGATCCGGGTACGGCGCGCATTTCACGCTATAGCTACCGCACCAAGGTACAGCGGTTGCCCATTGAGCCAATTTCGCAAGCCAGTGCCAACCAGCGTAAGGGCCGTTGCGGGCGTGTGTCAGAAGGGATTTGTATTCGCCTTTATAGCGAAGACGATTTTTTAGGTCGACCTGAGTTTACCGATCCGGAAATTCTTCGAACCAATCTGGCGTCGGTGATTTTGCAAATGACGGCGCTTGGTCTGGGTGATATTCAAGCCTTTCCGTTTGTTCAGCCACCTGATAGCCGTCACATTAAAGACGGTGTGCGCTTACTCGAAGAGCTGGGGGCAATTAAATCCGGACAAGTGGCCTCCAAGCGTCAGCTGACGGGAGTGGGCAAAACCCTGGCCAAGCTTCCGATTGATCCGCGTTTAGCGCGCATGGTGATTGAAGCGCCTAAGTATGGGGCACTCAATGAAGTGATGGTGATTGCTGCCGCGCTGGCGATTCAAGATCCGCGTGAGCGTCCGGCGGACAAACAGCAACAAGCCGATGAGCAGCACCGCCGGTTTGCCGATAAAGAATCCGACTTTTTAGCGTATGTCAATCTGTGGGGCTACGTGAAAGAGCAGCAACAATTGCTGTCGAATAACCAGTTCCGCAAGCAGTGTAAAAAAGACTACCTCAACTACCTGCGTGTACGAGAGTGGCAAGATGTCCACTACCAAATTACCCAGGTAATGAAAGAGCAAAACAGCGCATTTAACCAAGAGCCGGCAAACTATCAGGCTGTGCATATGGCTTTACTCGCCGGCATGTTGAGTCATATTGGTTTAAAAGACCAAGAGAAGAACGATTACCAAGGTGCCCGCAATGCACGTTTCCATATTTTTCCTGGATCGGGCTTATTTAAAAAACAGCCTAAATGGGTGATGGTGGCCGAGCTGGTCGAAACCTCCAAATTATGGGGGCGAATTGCCGCGCGGATCCAACCCGAGTGGGTCGAACCCTTGGCGCAGCATCTGATTAAGCGCACCTACAGTGAGCCGCATTGGTCTCGGAAGCAGGCGGCGGTCATGGCAAGCGAAAAAGTGACCTTATACGGGATCCCGATTGTTGCCAGCCGCAAAGTAAACTATGGCCCGATTGATCCTGTGCTCAGCCGCGAACTATTTATTCGCTCGGCGCTGGTTGAAGGCGACTGGCAGACTAAGCACGCCTTTTTCCGTCAAAATCAAAAGCTGCTTGCGGAGGTGGAAGAGCTAGAGCTTAAATCGCGTCGCCGCGATATTTTGGCAGACGATGACACCTTGTTTGATTTTTATGACCAGCGTCTCGATCACAGTGTGGTCAGTGGTCGTCACTTTGATAGCTGGTGGAAAAAAGCCCGTCAGGACGATCCCGATTTACTGAATTTCGAAAAAGCCATGCTGCTGCAAGGTGATGCGAGCCATGTCACCGAGTTAGACTATCCCAACGTTTGGTATCAAGATAACGTCAAACTCAAGCTCAGTTATCAGTTTGAACCCGGGCAAGATCATGATGGGGTCACGGTGCATATTCCGTTACCGATTCTCAACCAGGTATCTGAAGAGGGCTTTGATTGGCATGTGCCGGGTCTGCGTCATGAGCTGATTGTCGCATTGATCAAATCCTTGCCTAAGCCGTTACGTCGTAACTTTGTCCCGGCCCCCAACTATGCCGATGCAATCTTACAGCGCGTGACGCCACTAGAGGCGCCTTTGCTAGATAGTATGGAAAAAGCCCTTAAGCAGATGTCAGGGGTGACGATTGCGCGTGAAAGCTGGAACTTCAGCCAACTGCCAGAGCATTTGCGGATGCAGTTCCGCGTCGTCGATGATAAAAATCGAACCCTCGCGGAAAGCGAAGATCTGAACGCGCTTAAAGTGTCACTCAAAGATCAGGTTCAGGCCACCTTGTCGGACGTGGCAGATGATGACATTGAGCAGCAAGGGATCACGCAATGGCACTTTGGCCGTTTGCCATCGCGTTATCAGCAAAAAAAACATGGCTTTGAAGTCAAGGCTTACCCGGCGCTGGTGGATGAAAAAGACAGCGTCGCGATTCGCTTATTTGAAACGGAAGATCAGCAACTAAAAGCGATGCAGGCCGGACAGCGCCGGTTGATTTTACTCAATGTGCCATCGCCGATTAAATATCTTCATGCACATTTACCCAACAAATCAAAGCTGGGATTGTACTTTAACCCCTATGGGCGTGTGCTGGATTTAATCGATGATTGTATTGCTTGTGGCGTCGATAAATTAATTGCTCAGCACGGCGGCCTTACTTGGGAAGAGGCCGAGTTTGAGTCGTTAAAAGAAACCGTGCGTGCAGAGCTAGGCGATACAGTGGTCGACATTGCTCAGCACGTTGAGCAAATCCTGACGCATGCGTTTACTATCAACAAAAAACTGAAAGGCAAAGTAGATTTGTCGATGGCATTTGCTCTGTCTGATATTAAAGCGCAATTGGAAGGCTTGATATACAAAGGGTTTGCCACCGACTGTGGTTGGGAGCGGCTGCCGGATATTTTGCGTTATATGAAGGCGATAGAGCGTCGACTAGAAAAATTACCCGTCGATCCGACGCGCGATCGTAACCATATGCTCAAGATAGAGTCGGTCATGAACGACTATAAAACGCTGTATAACAAGCTGCCAAAAGGAAAGCCGGTGCCTGATGAGGTGAAGGCGATTCGTTGGATGATTGAAGAGCTACGCGTGAGTTACTTTGCTCAGCAACTGGGCACCCCGTACCCGGTGTCTGATAAGCGGATCAAAAACGCAATGGCTGCGCTTTAATTGTGGCAACCTTCTGCCACCGTCGACTTGCGCGTGTACGTCGGTCTGCGGTGAGCTGATTAAATTACTTAACTATCAATAGCTAATGAAGCCGTGTCTTGATGGCACGGTTTTTGTTTTTGTCAATACAGGCACGCTAACTAGATAGCCTGTATTGCAGTGGCAAAACAAGGAGCACATCATGATGCGATTCATTCTTCCCTCTTGGGGACTTGGGCTGTTGGGCTTACTTACATTGAGCATCTCTCATCCCGTATTGGCCAGCTTTAAAGATGACGTCAGTGGGCTATATCAATCCCTTCACCTTGAAGGAGAAGTGTCTTATCACGCTTTTGCCGATGCCTACCGTCACTTTTCCCAGCATCACAGTGCCAAGCCTGTGATGACGTTGATTGATTATGGTAAGCCGTCGACCGAGAAACGCTTTTGGGTGATTAATGTCAAAACGCGCAATATCCTTTTTCGTTCGTACGTCTCGCATGGCAAGAATAGCGGGAATCTGTATGCCAAGACGTTTTCTAATCGCGTCAATTCGCGACAAACATCCCTCGGCATTTATCGTGCTGCGGAAACGTATCACGGCAAACACGGCTATTCGCTACGCTTAGATGGCCTCTCTGAAGGTTTGAATGATAAGGCGCGTGAACGGGCAATTGTGATTCACGGTGCTGACTACGCCAATCCCGCCATGATTGAGCAAAGCGGTCGTCTTGGACGAAGTTGGGGATGCCCGGCATTACCCACTGATATATCATCTCGTGTGATTGATGTGATCAAAAATGGCACCTTCATCTATGCCTTTTCCCACCAGGCATAAAAAAGCCCGCGAGTCAGTTATCACGATGCATTGCAAACCTCACTACCGAACAATAACTGTTGCTAGCTTACTGCCAAAATCATCTTCCTTTTACCGCTTAGGCTTAGATTCTGGTTAGCCTTTAGCCTTATGCGATAAGGAGGACAATGATGCGATATATTAACCGGCTCAGTATTGGTTTGCTTTCTGCTTGTGTGCTATCCCCGGCCATATCATTGAGTGCTCCATCGGCACCGGCATTGATGCACGGCGTGGATGGGCAGTTAGCGTCACAAAGCTATCAAGGCTTTTGGGCGAGTGAGAAGCTAGACGGCATTCGGGCCTACTGGACCGGCACGGAATTGTTGACGCGCCAGGGGAACCCCATTCATGCACCGCAATCGTTTCTGGCAGCCTTGCCTAATGTGCCCCTTGATGGGGAGTTATGGGCTGGGCGCGGTGAATTTCAAACCGTATTGCGAACGGTGCTTGATAAGACGCCAAATGACAGTGACTGGCAACGTATTGGTTTTTACGTGTTCGATCTTCCACAACATCCAGGCCCCTTTGCTGAGCGCTATCTGGCATTAAAACGCCTGGCCGAGCAAGGAGGCGACGTGATCCAGTGGGTTGAGCAGCAGCCGGTGGCCAATGACCAAGCACTGGCCGATCGCTTGGCTCAAATCACCGACGCGGGTGGCGAAGGGCTGATGCTGCATCATCCAGAGAGTTTATACCTTGGCGCGCGCGTTGATAGCTTGGTCAAGCTTAAGGCTTACCAAGAAGTCGATGTGTCTGTGGTGGGAATGAATCCGGGGCAGGGACGTTTGAGCGGAATGATGGGATCACTCCAAGTGCAGATGGCGGATGGCACTGTGTTTAACGTTGGCTCTGGTTTTACCGATCAACAGCGCCAACGCCCGCCCGAGCAGGGACAGACCATTGTCGTACGTTATAACGGCGTGACGGATAAAGGGATCCCACGTTTTGCCCGTTTTATACGAGAAAAAGTCGCGCTCTAGGCGCGACTTGACTCGTTTGTTGTTCGGCGGTTAGTGAGATGCGGTTGTCGATGAGCCGGACGTTGCTGTCTTGGTCGCGGTATCCGAGGTTGGGTGCCGCAATTGATGGTCAAGACATTGGCAATCGGTGCTGTACTTTTTCTTGCCGGTTTTTCCGATCCCAGGGTTGAAGCTGTTGGTTGGATCAAGCTGATGATAAAAGTTGGCTAAATCGGGCTCTGCCGCATAAAGGTGTCCCACATTATGCTCTGCCGGATATTTCGCGCCGCGGGTTTCTAATTGCGCCAGCATCTTAGCTTTGATTGCTGCCACGTCTGCGCCTTTTTTGATCACATAGTCTTGGTGAAACACATGACAGAAGAAATGGCCGTAATAGAGCTTTGTCACTATGTTTTGTTCAATCTCTTCGGGCAAGTGTTCTTGCCATTCGGTTTCATTACGTTTTAGTGCAATGTCGAGAGCCAAAATGTCTTCACTATCCCGGTGGTGCATAATGTGATAGCGGATCGCTGCACCGGCGGCGGCAAAACGATGCAACATCGCTTTTTTGGCTTCATCCGCATTACAGGCAAAATAGTCACTGTCTGGGTGCTCGGCAAAAAAGCGGCTTAAAAAGGCGGATATCTCATTAATGCTCTCGTCAGAGGCTTTCACGATCAAGTGATGCTCATATCGATCGCGAAATGCCAACATGCGTTTGGGTAAATGCTGAGGAAATAATTGACTGGCATACTGCATCACTTTGTCGGGTAAGGACTTAGGCAGCAGCGGTACTTTGTCTAACCAGGCGGTGATCTGGGCTTTTAAGGCAAACATCTTGGGGATTGAATCGGTACCCAGTTGCCCAATCGCGAGAAACACGTCTTTTCCGTAACGCTCGGCGATATTAAAGGCATCACGGTGCATGTATTCACCGACCTCTGGCAAATGCGACAATTCAGACAGTACACGTCGACGCAGCGTATTGAAGACACCTGGATCATTGGTACCCAGATAAAAAACTTGCTCGCGCTCGGGGATAGGATAGGTGTCTAGTCGCACAGCGAACACAGCGAGTTTACCGGCACACCCGCTTACTTCATGCAGGCGACGTTTATCTGCGTTATAACGAGCAGGGCTGTCGGCATCGACATCACGCAAGATGTGCTCATAGTCATGGGCGGAGGCTTTACGGTCGTCAAACACAACGTCTTCGCGACGGTAATCCCCTTTTTCAACGCGAGAGAGTATGGTTTCTGGGTCGTCACCCAGGGCAATACCTAAATGGTTGACCAGTACTAATTCACCGTGTTCAGTCAGTTGCGCGAACAGCGAATATTCCGTATAAGCTGGGCCACGCTTCACTAGCGCTCCCCCTGAGTTGTTCGCCACGCCGCCGACAATTGAGGCGCCAATACACGACGAGCCGATGACCGAGTGAGGCGCTCGATGGTGGGGACGCAACGTTTTCTCTAAGTGATGCAGTGTGGTGCCAGGGAAACTGATCACTTGCTTGCCATCATCAATCAATTGTAATCCGTCGAGGCGGGTGGTGTTGATAATAACGACATCACGATCATAGTCATCCCCTTTGGGCGTAGAGCCCTCGGTTAACCCCGTATTAGCCGCTTGCATAATCATGACCACATCGGCTGCAACACAAGCTTGTAGCACGCGCCATTGCATCACTAACGAGGTTGGAAAGATCACGGCCAGTGCCGATCCGCCCCCAGAGCGCCACCCCATGCGATAGTGCTGGGTTTGGCTTTTATCGGTAAGGAGGTTGTCTTTGCCCACGATGTCCGTCAACGTCGAGAGAAAAGTTTGCTGCTGGGTTGACGACAAACGTGATGGGGTATTCATAAGCGTTCCTTTCCTTCATGTTTACAAAGGCTGGGGTCAGCCTAGCTGGCCCGCTTGTGGTGAGGCAGGCCGAGAGACGCTCGGCCTGATGGATTGAGATTACGCTACAGTGAGCACATCAGCAAATTGCAGTATGTTCACCAATATAATGCCAATAATGCCGGCCGCGACTAAATAATACAGCGTGGGTAAAATCGTTTTTCTGAGCGTCGCGCCTTCTCGCCCAAGTAAGCCAACGGTTGCAGAGGCGGCGACGACGTTGTGTATTGCAATCATATTGCCAGCTGCCGCGCCAACGGCCTGTAGAGCAATGACAACCACCGTCGATGCGCCCAGGGTCTGTGCGACTTCAAACTGAAATTGACTAAACATCATGTTCGAAACGGTGTTTGAACCGGCAATAAATGCGCCTAATGCGCCAATTGTTGCACTCAGCGCTGGGAAGCCATCGCCGACCAGATCAGCGGCAAATCGTGCGGTCATCACGGGCATACTGACGAGTTCGGCACCATTCACGCCTGAGTTGATAAAAATACGCACCATTGGAATCGTAAAGACCAAGACAAAGCCGGCGCCGATCAGTGTTTTACTCGACTCGTGTGCAGCTGTCATTAGTGGGGCTAATTGACGAGCTTGTAATAAGACGGCGAGTAAGGCCACAAATGCCAGAATGCCCCCAGGGAGATATAAAGGCTGAATGGCGGCATTAATGCCCGTTTCACCAAACAGAGTGGTGAAACTTAAGCTCACATCCGTGAGTGCGGTTTTAACGGTTGGGCTGACGCGGCTAATCACTAAGAAGACAGCTAATAGTATATAGGGCGTCCAAGCCATTGCCATGCTCATGGGTTTATCTTGGATTTTAAGGTCCATTTTTAATGATCCTAGCCAATGTGTCGGCCACGTGGATTCATCATCAAAGTCCCACTGCGTCTTAGGAACAAGAAATCCTTTCCGGGCGGCTATCGTGACCAGCACAATACCGACGAGCCCGCCGAGTAGTGATGGAAACTCCGGGCCGAGCAGCCAGCCGGTGAGCGCGTAGGGAACCGTAAAGGCTAAACCAGCAAAAATCGCAAAAGGCGCGACCGCCAAGCCTTCTTTCCAGCTTTTATTTTTTCCAAAAAAACGGGTCAGCATCATAGCCATGAGCAGCGGCATAAGGGTGCCGATCACCGCATGAATAAACGAGACTTGCGTGGTAATTGCCTGCAAGTAGGTGGCCCAATCGCTGCCGTTGGCGGTGAGGGTCTGACCAATAGCATGACTGTCTAATCCTTTATTAACCCCGACGATAATGGGGGTCCCCACGGCGCCGAATGACACAGGGGTTGACTGGATCATCATGCCGACCACTACCGCTGCAAGCGCAGGGAAACCGATGGCAACCAAGAGTGGCGCGGCAATTGCAGCAGGTGTCCCAAACCCAGATGCTCCCTCAATAAAAGAGCCGAAACACCAAGCGATGATAATGGCTTGTATTCGCCTGTCGTCCGAGATAGTGGTAAAACCATTTCGAATCACGGTGATCGCGCCTGTGTGCTTTAACGTGTTAAGTAAAAGGATGGCACCAAACACGATCCACAGGACAGCGGCGGTGATAATGAGTCCTTGGGCAATAGAGGCCGATACGCGGGCTGCGCTCATTTGCCACTGGAATAGTGCGATCAAGACTGTCATGATAAAGGCAACCGGCATCGCCTTTTTGGCAGGCCAGTTTAACCCCACCAGTAAAATAGCAGCCACCACAATGGGTGAGAACGCAACGAGGGCGTAGAGGGTATCTGTCATAAGTATTCCTTAGTTAGGCGTCTCTTCCGTTAAATCACGTAAAAAAGTGGCGTCACTCATGTGTTGTTATTTTGCTGACAGCTCGGTGACGTAATGTTAACAAGGTGTGACATTACGCGTTTACATTTCTCTGATATATGGAAATAATGAAAATAATTACTTCCATTACTGACACAATATGCCTAAAACAGATGATCTCGTTCTTTTTGCTCAAGTTGTTGAGTATGGTTCTTTTAGTAAGGTCGCGGAAATAAATTCCCTGACAAATTCCGTAGTTAGCAAACGTGTTAAAAAGCTTGAAGAAGGCTTAGGCGTGCAGCTTTTGTACCGTACAACGCGCAAACTGACCCTTACTGATGCAGGGCGTACCTTGTACCAAGGTGCAAAAACTGTGAAGCAGGCCGCTGATGAAGCGTTTGATGCTGTTGCAGGACTTGGAGAAGCGATTACTGGGCAGATAAAGATATCCGTCCCGACAATCTCGGGTGAGTTATTGTTAGCCGAAGCGGTCGCTGAGTTTTGTGGTCAATATCCCGGCTTGAATATTGATATGTCTTTGAACAACCGCTTCGTCGATTTGATTGATGAAGGCTTCGATTTAGTGATCCGTACAGGGTACTTGGAAGACTCGAGTCTTATCGCTCGCCATATTCTCGATTCTCAGTGGGTCGTATGTGCAGCACCAGGCTATATTGCTCGCCACGGCAGGCCTCAGCACCCCATTGAGCTTAAACAGCATAACTGCTTGCAATACGCGTATCAGACCACAGGTGCGAGTGATTGGGAGTTTAAAGGCGAGGATAAAAATCAAGTCATCAAAGTGACAGGTAATCTGTCTACGGATAACCCGATTGCATTGCGCCAGGGAGCGTTGAGTGGTCATGGGATCGCTTATGTGCCGCGCTGTTTGGTGTATAACGATTTAATCGAAGGGGATTTGATTGATCTGTTCCCTGATCAAGTGGGAAAAAAACTTGGGATTTACGCGGTTTATCCGTTTACACGTCAACCGCCGAAAAAGGTACGCTTATTGATTGAGCATATTCGCAATAAGTATTTGGCTATTCAGCACTGCTTCTAGTTGGCACGGCTTCTAGGGAATCAGTATTCACTGGGCGATTTCATCACTGTGAGTGGCCCTGATTAGCGAGCTTCAGGGCCGATAGGACACTATAAAGTCACGGGGCTATATGGTGCTGTAAGCGTCCTTTCGCTGATTAAATCGCTCAACCAGGTCTTGAATTGCCGCTTCGCAATAGGGGCGTAATCCACTGGCTACCATGGTCTTGCATCCGTGACCGACTCGTTGGCCGTTAACGATAAAATCAAAGGCGAGCTCAACTTTTCCTCGTTTTCCGCTGACATGCATTGCTGAATCGGAGAGCTCGACTTGCGCAGAGGCAATCGATAAATCGTCGAATGCTAGGCTCATTTTTTCATACATCACCAATGGGCGATCGGTGTTTATCATCATCTGTTGCTCACGCATCAGTGGCACCATGATGTGGGGAAAGTTCTTGCCAGAAAACTGAACATAATGAGTAGCTATTTCGGTCGCCAATGCCTGATCATGACGCACCGCGCCGCGTCGAGTCATTGTTAGGTAGCGCTTTTGATCATCGTCGACGACAGTGACTTCCTCATCTGTTTCAACGATAGTTAAAGGGGTGTTGGCACTGATCATGCCATTAAACTGAATTTCAATTTCCTCACTGATCCCCGTTTTGCTAGCAAAATAGAAAGGAGCAGATCCCCCGGCACACAAAATCGTGACGCATCGGTATCATGAATGGGGTTAAAGTCACCGGCAACGCGTTTCGCAAAGTCACTCGCTTGTTGGCGAGTAAAAATCAGTTTTCCATCTTGCTCAGAATAATAATGTTCTAAATTCATAGTGAGTAACAGATACGAGAAATAAGCGGCCATTGTAACCCAAGCAGTACCAAGCATTGGTCTAGCCAGTCGTTACATCGCTTATTTGTGAGTTATGTCAACGACTAAGGTCTAAAACCACAATGCTTCAATGGTAAAGGCGAGAGTGGTATAAATGGCGTAGGTTAATGAATTATCAAGGATAGGCGTATGACATTCCCTTATCAACATATCGTAATTTTAACCGGCGCTGGCATATCAGCGGAATCAGGGATAAAAACATTTCGTGATCAAGATGGCTTGTGGGAAGAACACCACATTGAAGATGTTGCAACGCCTGAGGGGTTTGAGCGCAATCCGACGTTAGTGCAGCAGTTTTATAATGATCGCCGTCGACAATTACAGTCGGGAGTGAGCCCAAACCTCGCCCATAACGCCTTGGCTTACTTGGAAAAAACAACTCATGCCTCTGTGCTGGTGGTGACACAAAATATTGACGATCTCCATGAGCGAGCTGGCACCCATCATATTATTCATATGCATGGTGAACTATTAAAGGCACGCTGTAGTCACTCTCAGCAAACCATTGATTGGAAAGGTGATATTTCGGTTTCTGACCACTGCCACTGTTGTCAAATGCCGGCACCTTTGCGGCCTCATGTTGTTTGGTTTGGTGAAATGCCATGGGGCATGGGGAAAATCCATGAGGCGTTAAATAAAGCGGATTTGTTTATCTCTATAGGGACATCGGGGGCAGTGTATCCCGCAGCGGGCTTTGTGCATGAAGCGGCAATGCATGGCGCGCATACAATTGAAATCAACCTCGAACCCAGTGCGGTTGAGAGCGAGTTTGATGAACGGCGCTACGGCAAAGCAAGCACTTTAGTGCCTGAGCTGGTGGATGAGATACTGGCGCTTGAGCGATAAATCAGGGGCGTCTTTGCCCCTGACAGTCTAGAACAGCACGCGGGATCACATACCGGCTTTTAAGCGTTGAAAATAATCTTCATAAAGTCGGTTGGCGTCACCTACATCGTTTTGCCATTCGCCGGCAGCCATCACCGACTGTGGTGGATAAATTTGCGGGTTATTTTTAAACGCGGCAGGCAATAACGGATAGGCGGCTTTCACTGGCGTTGGATAACCTATCTGCAGGGCAAGCTTAGCGGCGTTTTCCGGACGTAAGAGAAAATCGATCATTTTATGCGCGGCATCGACGTTTTTAGCATCCGCTGGAATCGCGAGGCTATCCATCCAAAAAATTGCGCCTTCTTCTGGCCACACCATGTCGATCGATGCGCCTTCTTGACGTGCCATGTAGGCACTGCCATTCCAAAGCATGCCTAAGGTGACTTCACCGGCTAAAAACGGGTTAGCCGGAAAATCAGAATTAAAGAGCAATACATTAGGCATCAACGCTTTAAGTGACTGATAGGCCGCTTTTATTTCTTCCGGATCTGTGGTGTTGGCAGAGTAACCGAGTTTTCGCAGGGCAATATGAAATAGCTCTCTGGCATCATCCATCATCAACAGTTGGCCTTGCCATTTGGGATCCCATAAATCAGCCCAGCTCGAGACATCGGCTTTGTCCATAAAGTCGGTGTTAACGCCGATACCTGTCGCTCCCCAAATATAGGGCACAGAATAATCATTGTTAGGATCAAAAGGTTTGTTCAAGTTAACCGGATCCAGACCTGAAAAATGCTGGAGTTGCGATTTGTCGATTTTTTGTAGCATGCCTTGCTGACGCATTTTAGCGACATAGTAAGTTGACGGCACCACAAGATCATAGCCCTCAGGATGCGTTTTCAGTTTGGCATACATGGTCTCGTTTGACTCATAGGTGGAGTACATCACCTCAATACCCGTTTCATCGGTGAAATCTTCGATAACCGAATTAGGGATATATTCAGACCAATTGTAGAAATACAAAACATCATTGTTCGCGGCGGTCGCGGTAGACGTGAGTAATGCACCGAACAGGGTAAGCGCAAAAAAGGGGGACCATTTAACCATGGTGAGCTCCTCGTAACACAAAAAGGAGGGCGGCTGACCTGTCAACTGCCCTGGGGAATGGATTATTTTAGTCGATCTTTGGCTAGCCATTGTGAGCACATGACCAGTACGAGTGACACAATCAGCATAATGGTGGCAAGGGCGTTAATTTCTGGCGACACGCCGACTTTTACCATGGAGTAAACTTTGAGCGGCAAGATTTCATAACCTGGCCCGGTGACAAAAGAGCTGACGATGACATCATCCAGTGACAAGGTGAAGCTTAGTAACCAGCCCGCTGCAACCGCGGGAGCGGCAAGCGGTAGGATGATTTTGGTCAAAATAACCCATTCGCTCGCGCCTAAGTCACGTGCGGCTTCAAGCATTTTGACATCAAAACCATTTAAGCGGCTGTAAACCGTTACTACTACAAACGGCAGGCAAAAAGTAATGTGTGACAGCAGCAAGGTCAAAAATCCTAATTGTGCGCCCATTAAGATAAAGAGCGCCAACAGCGAGATAGCCATCACGATATCGGGCGACATCATCACCACGAACAGCATACCATTGACAAACTGCTTGCCGCGAAAGCGATAACGAAACAGTGCTACCGCGGTTAAGCTACCTATAATAGCGGCCGCACTAGCAGAAAAAATAGCAATGGTCAGTGAGTTCCCCGCGGCTTGCATCAGGCTATGATTATTTACAAGTTCTTCATACCATTGCCAAGTAAAGCCTTTCCAACTCATCCCAAACTTGCTCGCGTTGAACGAATTAACGATCAAAATCAGAATTGGGATATATAAAAAAGCATAAACCAAAGAGAGGAAGCTGCCTTTAACAAAGCGATTCATGATAATGCCTCCTTACGATTCATCCATTTCCCCACACGCCAATAGGCAAATAGCAGCAGCCCCATGAGCACCGTCAGAGAAATACTGGCCGCGGAACCAAATGGCCAATCGCGAACATTGAGGATTTGGCTCTTAATCACGTTACCGATCAATAGGTTTTTCGCCCCACCTAATAAGTCAGAGACGTAGAACATGCCGAGGGCTGGAAGAATCACCAGTAAACTACCGGCAATAATGCCTGGCGTAGTAAGTGGTAAGATCACGCGCAAGAAGCATTGTAACTTGTTGGCGCCCAGATCGCGTGCCGCCTCTAAGTAGCTGTTGTCCAGTTTTTCAATGCTGGAGTACAACGGCAGAATCATAAACGGCAGCAAGATATAAACGAGACCGATCATGACCGCATATTCGGTGTACATAATACGGATAGGGCGCTCAATGATCCCAAGCCACATTAGGCTTTCATTGAGTAACCCTCTCGTGCCCAGAAAGATTTTGAGGCCATATGTGCGGATTAATGAGTTAGTCCAAAATGGCACAATGACTAAAAAGAGCATCATTGGACGCATTTTTTGGGCATCTTGGCAACAATAAAGGCAAACGGGTAGCCGATAAGCAGACAAATCAGCGTCGCTAACGCTGCCATGTAGAAGGAATGCCACACCACTTTAGCGTAGAGAGGATCGAGAAGTTTTGCGTAGTTACTCAGCGTGAACGTCATCTCGATAAGATTGGCGTCATCGCGGGTTAAAAAACTGGTGACGATGATCATTAGGTTGGGCAAAAAAACAAATACCAACAACCAGCCGACCACCAAACCAATAATGGCTGTTTGAAGATTAAGCTTTTTCATCGGCCAATACCACCTCCCAGCTCTCTACCCAGGTCAAGGTGACTTTTTGATTCAGAGAGTGATCAACATCTGGATCGTCTTCATTAAAAAACTCACTGACCATCACGGTTTGCCCTGACGGAAGCTCGAGTACTGAATCCAGGGTCATGCCTTTATAGTTACGCTCGCGTACGTAGCCGACAATACCGTTAGGCTCCGCATCATCGCTAATTTCTTGTAGGCGAATGTCTTCAGGGCGCAGCAATACCTTGACCTTATCGTCAGGCTTCACATCAAGCTTGCAGAATACCTCGCACTCACGGGATTCAATACTGGCCCAAATGCGGTTTTCATCGATGCGTTTAATCACGGTGGCATCAAAGACATTGATTTCGCCAATAAACCGGGCGACAAACAAGTTCTTTGGCTCTTCATAGATCTCTCGTGGTGAGCCGTCTTGTTCGATTTCGCCTTCACGCATGACCAGTATACGGTCAGACATCGACAACGCTTCTTCTTGATCATGGGTGACAAAGATAAACGTAATGCCGAGTTTACGCTGAAGCTGCTTGAGCTCCATTTGCATTTGCTTACGCAGTTTATAATCGAGTGCAGAGAGCGATTCGTCGAGCAGTAAGACGCTTGGTTTATTCACCACAGCACGCGCAATCGCAATACGCTGCTGCTGACCGCCTGACAACTGGTGGGGCTTGCGTGAGGCATAGTGGTCCAGCTGCACCATGCGCAGTGCTTCCATCACACGCGGTTCGATCTCATTGCGGTTCACACCTTGCATACGTAAGCCAAATGCCACGTTTTCAAACACACTCATGTGGGGAAATAAGGCATAGCTTTGAAACACAGTGTTGACGTTGCGTTGTTCGGCAGGCAAATCGGTGACATCTTGACCGTCAATGATAACCTGGCCGCTGTCAGCGTCCTCAAGCCCCGCAATTAAGCGTAATACGGTTGTTTTACCACAACCCGAAGGACCGAGAATGGTGAGAAATTCACCGTCATTCACGCTTAAATTGAAGCGGGAAATAATTTCTTTGCCGTCGAAACTTTTGGTTAATGACGCCAGCTCGACAACCGGTTTGTGAGATAGATGGGTGTGATTCAATGGTTCGTTCTCTCTCTACCTGGCAAATTGTCTTGTACATACGTACCCATAAAACAGACGGCGCATAATAGACGCGCACAAGTCGAAGTTAAAGCAATTTTTCTCCCCATTTAATGCATTTCCTTTCATGACTGGCGTGGATAGCATCCTTGACGCTTTTCAGTGCTCACACAGACAACTTTGGGTTATTTTTCCCGGATTCGTCAGAATGATTTTTAGCTATGGGCGACAGTCAGATATACTGTGTGCATCAGTCATGATAGATAACGATTATGAGTCAACAAGAATACGATAATGCGATACACATGGGCGGGTCGATAGAAACCGCACTGAATGGCCGTTACCGCCTCGATCCGTTTGAGATCATTAAAGAGGCTTTCTCGCAGACCTTAAAACACTTCTGGTCTTTCTTACCCGCGGCGCTGGGCTTATTTGCGACTCAAATTGGTATTCTAATGCTAATGCTTACTTTGTTGCTGGGCGCACCCTCGCATTTGTTTGAGGCGCTTGTCGGGCAACGGGAGCTTACCACCGATATGATCTCCTCCGTGTGGCTAGCTAACTTCACGTCAGAGGTGTTGATTGCACCTTTATATGCTGGGGCAAGTTTGATGGGACTTAGCCATGCGATCGGCTTTCGTTCCAAGCCTCGTCATCTGCTAAAAGGGTTAGCTTTCGCATTACCCGTCACTGTGGTGATTTGTTTGTCCGCTACGCTGCAAAGTGTCGCGAGTTTGATTTTTCCGCTGCTTAGCCTTTATGTTGCGATGGTTTTTTCCATGGCGCCGTTATTAATTTGCGAGAAGCGTGTCACACCCATGAAAGCTTTGAGTGTGTCTTTCCGCGCGGTAAACAAAAAGCTGTTTCAGATGGCAACCATTTATGCGGTGGTGGGTGTGCTATTTCTCATTTCTTTTGCCACGGCTGGCTTTGCATTGGTTTGGGCGTTACCCTTCCTTTTCAATGTTAAAGGCGTGATTTACCGAGAAATGTTTGGCGTAGGGGTCGAAGTGACCGTGTCACCAAAAAGCGAGAATAATCCCGACAAATCAAACGCGTCATCACCCTCGTCAGGCCAGGATACATTTGATGCCTGAACCACGCTAAGCCCGTATGTGGAGTATCGATGAAAAAAGTAATCAGTGTATTGGCGCTATTGGGGATGATCAGTTTCCCTGCAAGTGCCGAGACATACCGTTTTAGTTATAGCAAACTCTTTACCCAACTAAAGCACAATACCGAAGAGGGTCACCCTGATATCGGTGTGGCGTACTTTATGGTATCAGCGGATTCTGGTCAGGTCTGTCCCATCTCACGAGCTTGGATGCGAAAAAAAGAGCATTATGAGGAATTTACCATTCCTGCCTCGCAAGCGTTGCCGTTGCCGTTGGATAACCAGCTGCGTAAAGTGAATCCCGATGTCTTTGTTGAAACACCGTCAACGCTAAATTGTGATATTTCATTCCAAGTGTTGGTGGATAAGCCGGTCGGAAAGACGCTAACCAGCCAACAAATTCGCGACTGGCTACCACAAATGGATACCATGATGGAAAACCTGGGTGGGATGTTTGCCTCTTGGTTTATGCCTAAAACGCAGGGGGTGGTGATCCATTTTTCGCCCTCGGCGACAGGGAAAATAACCAGCAGTGAAGGGCAGGATTATACCATTGATGATCATCAAGCTATCATTGATGCTAGCGGCCTTGGGCAAGAGGTTAAATTAACTCTGCCTGAGGCACCCATTAAAGTATCGCCTTGGCTCCCGAAAAACGGTTAACTGCTTGCTGATCTTAGAGGTTGTTAACGCTAAGAGCGGTTAAATTCGAACGATCAGGGAAAGAAAAAAGCGCTCACTAGACCAGTGAGCGCTTTTGTGATTCAGTGATCACATTGTGATCTTATGCCTTGAGATTGACAATATCGAGTGATAATTCAGGGTCTACTTCAACGACCGCTTCTGAGTCAGGCGCCGGGTCAGTAAAACTTTCCTTATCAAATGCGGTATCGCCATCACCTTCATAAGCCATGCCTGCTGCGACTGATTTAAAGTCGAATAATGTCGCATCGGCAAGGTGTGAGGGCACCACGTTTTGCATCGCGCGGAACATGGTTTCAATGCGTCCCGGGTAACGTTTGTCCCAGCCCTGTAACATGTCTTTGATCACTTGGCGTTGCAAGTTAGGCTGAGATCCGCACAGGTTACAAGGAATGATAGGGAACGCTTTCTGCTCTGAATAACGTTCTATATCTTTTTCGCGACAATAGGCCAGTGGACGAATCACAACGTGTTCGCCATTATCGGAGACGAGCTTGGGCGGCATGCCTTTTAGTTTGCCACCGTAAAACATATTTAAAAACAACGTTTCCAGAATATCATCACGATGGTGTCCAAGCGCTATTTTGGTAGCACCTAACTCTTTCGCTGTGCGGTATAGAATGCCACGACGCAGACGCGAGCACAGTGAGCACGTGGTTTTTCCTTCTGGCACTTTTTCTTTAACAATCGAGTAGGTATCTTCTTCGATAATCTTATATTCGACCCCTAATTCGTCTAAATACTCGGGGAGAATGTGCTCAGGGAAGCCGGGCTGTTTTTGATCCAAGTTAACGGCGATTAACTCGAACGAGACAGGGGCACTTTTTTGCAGACTTTGCAACATATCAAGCAGGGTGTAGCTGTCTTTCCCGCCTGAAAGGCAAACCATAATGCGGTCGCCATCTTCAATCATATTAAAATCTGCAATGGCTTGACCTGTATTCCGGCGAATGCGCTTTTGCAGTTTATTAAACCCGTATTTTTGTGCTTTGCTCAGCTCTTGCGTGCTCATAAGTACTATCGCGTTGTCAGGCAGTCTAAACGCATTAAGCTGCCAGTGTGCATGAATGGCGGGTATGATACGGATTTTGACTATAAATGCTAGTCACTATAAAGGCGGGATGAATATAAACAAGACAGCCAACAACAGGCGGTGAGCTGCACTGCCTGTTGTATGGGCGGGTGACAATGACTTAGTCGTTGGCTCGGGGATCGAGCGGGCTGATATATCCATCAGGCTTGATCGCAAGCAGATCGCAGTCGAGCTGATCAATCATATGCTCTGCTGTGTTGCCGATAAAGACAGCCGATAGTCCAGTGCGGCCAGTTGTTCCTAGGATCACCAACTCTGCATCTAACTCTCGTGCGATATTAGGAATGACATCCTCTGGCAAGCCTTCTTGAACATGGGTTCGCGTCTCTTCGATGTGATGGCGCTGACGCAGTGCCTTCATGGCGGTGAGATGGTGGCCTCTGACGGCATCGGTATAAGCACTAGGATCAAAGTCAGGTAGCTCAATAGTAATATTCACCGGTGTTGCTGGGTAGGCGTTCGCAAGGTGTAGCTCAGCGCCCAGCATCGCACTCATCACGTTGCCTTCATCGACTAATTTGTCGTTGAGTTCGGCGTGGGTTTCTGTTTCTGAAGCCACGTGAACGGACGCAACAATTTTACCTTTATCCGGCCAACCATGCTCTTTTACCAATAACACAGAGCTGGGACATTTACGGAGTAAGTGCCAGTCCGTTGGGGTAAAAATCACTGAACCTAGCGTGTCGTGCTTGTGCGTCGCTTTGACGACAAGATCATGCTGATGACTGAGTACGCGCTCGACAATCGCTTCGTAAGGACGGTTGTGCCAAACGACGACTTTTTCAATCTCACAGTCTTGTGCATTGTGGGACTGAATGATCTCATTCATCCATTCTTCACGCTGGTGCATGACACCTTGACGCATGGCTTGTCGTTCATCAGACGAAAGCATCGAGGTCATTTCATAGGAAAAGTCGTAAATGGCGAGAAAGAGCGTAAGCTTAACCGCAGAATCACTTCGTTGGCTGAGCGTGACCGCACGTGATAACGCGGGTTGTTGTTCTTGGGAAGGATCAATAACGACGAGAAGGTTGCTGTACCTGGACATATCTGCCTCCTTTGCACAGATGCATCGGTTACTGTCACTTTAACCTAGTTGACCGGGTAGCGCGAAATAATTCATGGTTCCGATAGCAAAAAAGAGAAATGGCGCATTAAAGCGCCATTTATTAACAACTTATTTACCCAAAGTAGGCTTAAACCAAACACTCTTCGTCAGCAAGGCGTGCCAGCTCTTCTAAGTCTAACACTGTAATGTATTTACCCTTTACCGCGAGAATCTCTGATTTTTGGAAACGGCCTAATAGACGACTAATGGTTTCCACCGTTAGACCCAGATAGTTACCAATGTCACCACGAGTCATGGTTAGTCGAAACTCACGCGGTGAAAACCCACGTTGTGCAAAGCGTTTTGAAAGGCTATACAGGAAAGCGGCTAAACGCTCTTCTGCTGTTTTCTTCGATAAAAGCAAGATCATGTCTTGATCACCTTTTATCTCGTTGCTCATTAGTCGCATGATTTGCTGACGAAGCTTTGGCATCTTGCCAGATAAATCGTCGAGCGTATCGTAGGGGATTTCGCAAATCATCGATGTTTCTAACGCCTGAGCAAAACTTGGATGCTCATTATCGTTAATGGCATCAAAGCCAACTAAATCGCCTGCGAGATGGAAAGCCGTAATTTGCTCATCACCTTGTTCAGTGATGGTATAGGTTTTAACCGTTCCTGAGCGTATCGCATAGAGCGCTCGAAGATTATCACCGGCTTTGAACAATTCTTGGCCTTTCTGAATAGGTTTTTTGCGCTCAATGATGCTATCCAGTTGATCCAACTCTTGCTCATTTAACGTAAAGGGAATGCAAAGCTGGCTTATACTACAATCCTGACAATGGATCGCACAGCCACCAGACTGAACCCGCCGAGTGATGATCTTATTCGACACCATACACCTGCCTGATTTTGAAAACGTCAATTAACATATTACACCATTATCGTGTGCTAGGTCGACCTTATATAAGGAGTTTCAATGCACCTTGTAAGGTGTAGAGGCCATAAACTGCCAACATTATGGCACATGTCAAGCGTACTAGACGATTATTCAGTATTGGTTTAATTCGTTCTGCAAACGCGCCAACCGTTAACATTGCCGGTAGCGTTCCGAGCCCAAACCCTAGCATAACTAATCCGCCGCCAGACGCACTTCCCGCAACGGCAGCCCAACTGAGTGCTGAATAGACAAGGCCACAGGGTAACCAGCCCCACACCACACCAAAAGGGTAGGCATAGAGGGGAGAGCGCAACGGCATCAACTTAGAAGAAAGAGGCGAAATATAGCGCCAGAGCTTGCTACCGATACGCTCAATATAACTCAGACCATTCCATAATTGCGCCATATAAGCGGCCAGCAATAGCATCATTACTGCGGCAAAAAGTCGCAATACGGCAAGGTGGTGAGTGAGGTCAGAGAGCGCGAGCAACGAGGCAACTGCGCCCCCAATGAGTGTGCCCGCTACGATATAAGAGGTTATCCGGCCTAAATTGTACAAAAGAATATAGGGCCATTTGGCACGCTCAGCAGGCACCCCGAAGGACATGGCCGCTGCGACACCGCCACACATACCGAGGCAGTGGCCAGCGCCGAGCAAGCCAATCCCTAATGCACCGATAAAATCAACGTTTGTCATGATGTGAAGAGTCAGTGTTATCAGCGTCATTTGACTGAGGAGTGGGCTTTTTCTCTGGTTCTTCTTCATCGAAAAGAATAGAAGAGCCTTGACGCTCAAGATCTTCAAACTGATCGGATTTTACCGCCCAAATAAAGACGACGCCGGCGACACACACCAGCATGATCGCAATCGGAATCAAGATGTACAAACTAGCCATAACGCTATCCTTATTTTTTATTGAGCAGGCGCAGCGAGTTAGACACCACAATAATGGAGCTAGCAGACATTCCGACCACAGCAACATATGGCGCGACAAAGCCCATGACAGCCAAAGGCAAAATGGTCACGTTGTAGCCCAATGCCCAGGCTAAGTTTTCTCGAATGATCCGTCGCGTTTGTTGAGCAAGACGTCTTGCAGTTAGCAGTTTTTCTAAATCATCACCAAGAAGTACCATATCGGCGGATGACTTCGCGATATCGGTTCCGCCTCCCATGGCAACGGATAAATGAGCACCCGCTAAAACGGGCGCATCATTAACACCATCACCGATCATCAAGGTAATTGTACGACTATCAAGGCTTTGAAGATATGACAGTTTGCCTTGAGGAGACACGCCAGATACAACAGAGTCTATACCGAGCTCATCAGCGACTTGTTTGACATTGCGTGACTGATCGCCGGTTAACATTGTCGTTTGGATGCCCGCGTCCTTGAACGCGGCAAGTAATCTGGCACTACTGGGCCGGATGGGGTCGATAAGCGAGAATGCCGCGACCGGTTTGTTATCGCAGCTGAGTATGACCGGATACGATTGGTAGCTTTCAGCCCCGTCTGATAACGCGAAACTGGCTTTACCAATGCGCCAATATTGGCCATCGATAGTACCACTCACGCCTTGCCCGATATGATTATCGGCAGCGCCGACGTTGACTTTTTCCGTGGCCCGAGCCTGAAATGCGTTCGCTATCGGGTGATTGGCGAACGCTTCCAGGCTAGCGGCAATATTGATCACCTGTTGCTCTGTCAACGTGTCGCTGTTGATCTCAATCGTACTGATCTGCACGGTGCCTTCGGTTAATGTGCCGGTTTTATCGACCACTAATCGGTTCACTTTGGTTAACGTTTCTAAGACATGTCCTCGACGCAACATAATGCCGAGTTGACCAAATGTTGACGTCGAGCAGGTCAACGCGGTAGGTGTCGCTAACGACAGCGCACAGGGGCAGGTTGCAACGAGCACCGACAGCATGATCCAAAAAGCATCATCAGGTCGAGAAAAGTGCCAATAGAGCCACGTCGATGCAGAAATAATGAGAATAGCAGCGACAAAATAACGCGCAATTTGGTCCGCCAAAACAGCGACTTTGGGCTTTGCCATCTGTGCTTCATCTTGTAGGCGAACAATGTGCGCGACGAGCGATTCTTTATGGTTATTAATGACGGTGATGTCAACATTGCCCTCAACATTCATGGTGCCGGCATACACGGTATCACCGCTTTGTTTGGTTTGTGGCAACGACTCTCCGGTCAACATGGCTTCGTCTACTGATGTTTTGCCTGACAGGATTCGCCCATCGGCGGGAAAAGGCTCTCCCGGTAACACCCGAACGTGATCATCGACCTTTAAGCTGTTGGCCGGAACGGTTTCACCAGTAAGGTGACGTGCCATCTTCGGCACCAATTTCAATAAATTGGCACTGGCTGCTGCCGCTGTACGCCTGGCGCGCATTTCTAAAAAGCGCCCCAACAATAAGAAGAAGGTGAACATTGCCACCGATTCAAAAAAGACCTCACCTTTACCTGTTACCGTTGCGTATAAGCTCGAGAAATAGGCAAAGAGTAGGGCAATCGAAACGGGGACATCCATACCGAGCGTTCTGGCTTTTAGATTACGCCATGCATTAGTGTAAAAAGGTAAGGCGGAATAAAGTAGAACAGGGGTGGCAAAGATAAGACTAATCCAGCGGAAGTAGTTGCGAAAGGTTTCATCCATATCGCCAAACACTTCGAAATACATTGCCACCGCTAACATCATCACCTGCATTGTCGCGAGGCCAGCAATCCCTAACCGATAGAGATATTGTTTCATATTACGATGGTATTGCTGCTCTTGCTTATCCGCTTCAAAAGGGGCTGCTTTATACCCAAGATGATGAATGCGTGTGAGTATTGTGCTCAGTGATGTTTCGCTATCATCCCAACGAACCAGGGCACGGTTGGTGGTGGTGTTAACTTGAATATGGGTAACCCCCTTGGTTCTCTGCAATTGTTTTTCAATCAGCCATGCACAGGCCGCGCAAGAAACGCCATCTAATGAAAGAGGGACTTCTTTTTGATCGGCAACATCACGAACAAACTCTTGTTGTATATCTTGGTTATCATACAAAGTCAGTGATTTAAGCTCTTCTGGCACCAACTCTGCTTTATCCGCGTTCTCGGTACGATACTGATAATAAGAGCTCAAACCACTGTCTACGATAGTGGTTGCCACAGCCTGGCAGCCAGGGCAACACATAAGGCGAGGTTTATCGAAGATCACGACTTGGAAGGTGTCGCCTGTTAAAACAGGATCACCACAGTGATAACAGGGAGTAGTCATGGTTATTGTTTACCGCTTAACGTCAGGGTATTCGAGAGAGGGAAATTAATACGACCGTTGACCTTCCACTGTTTGTCAAACGACGCCAGTTCTATAAACCAAGGGCCGGACATAGGCTCGGCCAAATCGATATGATAAATACCAGCTTGATTTGGGTTTACCATGACATTCACGTCCTTACGCTCTAAGGTACGATGTTGTATGTGAACTTTCAGCGTCGGAAATGTGTCAAGTTGCCCTTTATCAAGTGCGATGGCAATTGCGTCTTCAGTCGCTGACAGTTGCGCTGAAATACCAAGTTGGTCTGCGACTTTCAACTTCGATAAATCAAGGTTAATGGCTTTTCCTTTCTTGTAATAGTCTTCCGCAACAAGAGAAACCGCATTTTTTTGAAATAACGCAAAGGTAGATAGACTCGCGACGACGACAGTCGCTGGTAGGGCGATAAGGAACCAAGGCCAAAACTGCTTGTACCAGGGGGTTATCATCTGAAGCTCCTTGGGATGAGCATTAGGAAGCCCCTGCAAGCAGGGGCCAGTTTATACGTAAGTCTCTATTCTACTTCAGGATTACTCAAACGCCATACATAGGCAGAGAGTATCTGAATTTTTTCTTCGCCAAGATGCGCTTCCCATGCGGGCATAACACCTTGACGGCCACCACGAATGGTTTGTTCCACCGCTCGACGTGAGCCACCGTATAGCCAGATGTTGTCGGTTAAGTCCGGCGCACCGAAAGCAGGGTTACCTTTACCATCTGTTCCATGACAAGCGGCACATACCACAAATCGGGTTTTACCTTTTGCAGCCATTTGCGGGTCGACTTTACGGCCTGACAAACTTAACGCGTAAGCGGCAACTTCTTGGACACCCTCTTCACCCATGGTATCTAGCCAAGCTGGCATATTGCCTTTTCGGCCGTGGAGCAAAGTGGCTTTGATGGTTTCAGGTTCACCACCGTATAGCCAAGCATCGTCCGTTAGGTTAGGGAAGCCGGCTTGACCTCGTGCATCCGACCCATGGCAAGCAGCACAGTTTTGGCTAAACAAACGTTGGCCAACCTTTAAGGCTTCTTCATTGCGCGCAATTTGTGTTATCGGACGCAGTGACTTGCCATCTTCTTGATAAGCGAGTTGACGGAATGCCTCACCAAACACTTTGTCTGCAGCGTCGAGTTCCATCGCGTATTGGTTAATGTGCTGAGCTTCTTGTGCCTTCGCCATTAACTCGCGTGATTCATCAACGTTGCTAACATTTTGGTAAGAGCTCTTCCAACCTAATACACCAGCAAAGTTACCTAACCCCGGGTAAAGGATGAGGTACCCCAAACCAAATACCAATGTGGCCCAAAACATGTATGACCACCACTTGGGAAGTGGGTTATTCAGCTCACGAATACCATCGTAGTCGTGACCCATGTCATCGCCCTCTGCGACGCCCATTTTATCTTTGGTCGTCCAAATGATAAGGGCAGCACAGCCAGCAATCGTGCCGAGTACGATGACTGTTACGAAGATACTCCAAAACGTACTCATTAGCGATTATCTCCTGTCTTGTTATTGGGCTTATCCTGACCCTTTTCTTCTTCGTCGAAAATCAGGTTAGCCGCTTCATCAAAGTGTTTTTTGCGACGTTTGCTATAAGCCCAAACAACGATCCCAATGAAGCTAACAAATAGGACCACGGTCCAAATACTATGAAAGGTGCCGATATCCATAGGCCCTCCTTATTACTTCATTGCGTGACCTAGTGACTGAAGATAAGCAATCAACGCTTCTATCTCCGTTTTGCCTTTAACCGCGGCTTCTGCGTTCTTAATATCTTCATCGGTGTATGGCACACCAAATTGATCGCGGAACACTTCAAGCTTCGCAGCCGTTGTCTCTCCGTCTAGCGTATTTTCTGCTAGCCATGGGAAACCAGGCATATTCGATTCAGGCACGACGTCACGTGGGTTAATCAAGTGAACGCGGTGCCATTCGTCAGAATACCGATCCCCAACACGGGAGAGATCAGGACCTGTACGTTTAGAACCCCATAAGAATGGATGCTCCCACACGCTTTCACCTGCAACGCCGTAGTGACCATAGCGCTCAGTTTCGGCCCGGAATGGACGAACCATTTGGCTGTGACAAACATTACAGCCTTCACGGATGTAAATATCACGTCCTTCCATCTCTAAGGCTGTATACGGACGAAGGTTATCAACCGGTTCAGTGGTTTGCTCTTGATAAATCAGTGGTGTGATTTCCACTAAGGCGCCAAAACTAATGGCGACAATGATTAAGATCGCGAGCAAGCCTGTGTTTTTTTCTACTATCTCGTGGCGATTTGAACTCATTTAATCGTCCTCCTTACACCGCAGGCTCAAGCGATTTCAAGCTAGCTTCCGGCGCACGAATCGTTTTATATGCGTTGTAAGCCATCAAGAACATGCCTGATAGGAAAATTGCACCACCGATAAAGCGGACAAAATAGAACGGGTAGGAGGCTTCTAATGACTCCACAAAGCTGTACGTCAATGTGCCATCCGTGTTCACTGCGCGCCACATCAAGCCTTGCATGACACCAGAAATCCACATCGCGACGATGTAAAGTACGGTACCAATGGTGGCTAGCCAGAAGTGTACGTTTACCAGTGAAACGGAGTACATACGCTCTTGACCAAACAGTTTTGGAATCAAGTGGTAGATAGAGCCGATTGACACCATCGCAACCCAGCCGAGCGCACCAGAGTGTACGTGGCCAATCGTCCAATCGGTATAGTGCGATAGCGCATTCACCGTTTTGATTGACATCATCGGCCCTTCAAACGTCGACATACCATAGAAGGACAGGGACACGATTAAGAAACGCAGAATCGGGTCATAACGTAGTTTATGCCATGCGCCAGAGAGGGTCATAATACCGTTAATCATACCGCCCCAAGAAGGCGCAAATAAGATCAGCGACATCACCATACCCAGCGACTGAGTCCAGTCAGGCAAAGCCGTATAATGAAGGTGGTGAGGTCCCGCCCAGATATACAGTGAGATCAGCGCCCAGAAGTGGACAATAGACAAACGGTAGGAATAAACAGGACGACCAGCTTGCTTGGGAACGAAATAATACATCATACCCAGGAAGCCAGCAGTCAATAGAAACCCGACCGCATTATGTCCATACCACCACTGTACCATTGCATCGACTGCACCGGCATAAATGGAGTAAGACTTCATCGGTGAAACTGGGATTGCCATGCTGTTAACGATATGCAAGACAGCAATGGTCAGAATAAAGGCACCGAAGAACCAGTTCGCAACGTAAATGTGCGAGGTTTTACGCTTAATTAATGTGCCAAAGAACACGATAGCGTATGCCACCCATACCACCGCAATGGCGATATCGATTGGCCACTCTAGTTCAGCGTACTCTTTGGAGGTGGTGTATCCCATTGGCAGCGAGATAGCTGCTGAAAGGATAATGGCTTGCCAACCCCAGAAGGTGAACTCTGCTAACTTCCCTCCGAATAACCGTGTTTGACAAGTACGTTGTGCAACATAATACGACGTTGCAAACAGCGCACTGGTGCCGAATGCGAAAATCACTGCGTTAGTATGCAGTGGACGCAAACGGCTGTACGTCAAATACGGAACATCAAAGTTCAGTGCAGGCCACACTAACTGAGCGGCAATAAGTACACCTACCGCCATGCCCACAATACCCCACAAAATGGTTGTTAGAGTAAATTGGCGGACAACGCGGTAGTTGTAGTCTTGTTCAAGCTGCTTAACTTGGCTCATATTGCATGCTTCCACTTTTGGTTAACTACACTCACGTTTGATACGGACGAAGCCTCCGCTTCGTCTATTAACATACCTTTTTTACTAAATCGCTCGGCTGCGTACGGTTTTTAACCGCTTTATACACTCCGTTGCTATTTCTTTGTAAAAATGGCATTTTCGACCAGAATCATACTGTAGATACTGGTTAAAAAACAGGGGCTAACCCACACACTTCGTGAGGCTTACCTCCCTTTCTGATAAAACTTTGACCTCTGTAACATGGAGAAAGCCACACATGGCAGCAGAAAAACTCACTCGCGGGCGATTAGCGCAAATTATCGTTATGCTTACACTTTTAGTGATCGCCTTCTTTTGGCGCACGGTCATTTATACGCAAGGACTGACAATTATAGATTGTAAGGATGCGACTGGTTTTTGTGGCACATCACAATCTCAAGAAAAAGTCGCGTATGAATGGGTAAGGAAGAATGACACTATATATTTTTCTTTAGTTTCAGAGAGTAAACCTCACTCCGCGTACTGGGATCAAAAGGGGAAGCAATCACCTGAGCTCAGCATAAAGCAGGTTCAAGAAGGGGAAGGATACCGGACTAATTGGCAATGGTCTCGTCACGATCTCCCTACCGATATGGGTATATTTAACGTTGTCTTTGATCGGTATCAATTTAAATTTAATTACCCAGAAAAAGGATAAATAAGTGCGGTTTATATCGTATTTATCGATGCAGTGCTTTATTACTAAAGAAAATGCTTATTTATGATGGTTTTTATATTTACACAGTTACAGTTTAACGCTAAAAACTTGATTATTAATGCGTTTTGATTCTTCCCCTAAAAGAAAGCAAACCAGTGGTGATAAAACTTCGCACTTTTCACGCACTGATAATGTTTCATCACCACTGTTAAAATTGTGATCCAACCAGAAAGTGACACTGTTAATCCGTTGCAAGAAGTTTGTGTCCGGTATGTCATCGAGACGGGGCTTTATTAGCCCCCCATGTGGAGAAATCATGACACAAGCCGCGTCAGCTTGACAAAATTGATCTAAAACTGGATACCCCAACAGTCGCATGTACCGTTCACCGTCTTTGGCAACCTGAACTACGCCAGTTAGCGGTGCAAGTTGAGATACACTTTGCGATAAGGCAGCGGTAAGAGCGTCGACGGTAAGCGCCGGAACTGATTTAAATCGAACTCTAGGTTCATGAGCAACGATATCAAGTGCAGAGGCCTGATTGTGATCGATAATAATGGGGGTATAGCCTTGAGCGGCAAGTTGATAAGCAATCGTGGCGCCTAAAGTGCTCGCGCCACCCAATAGCGCAACGGGTCGACAATCCATGTTCAACGCTCAATTGATATAAAGGGCGTATAGGATACGTCAGTTTAGAATCTATTTCAGCCACCGAGAACAATGAATTGATCGCTTGATACATGTATCATTAGCACTGTCATACACTCATATTCCTATCAACGTAACGGTGACATGAAGATAGCAACGGCACGAACTCAAGCTGATGACGCAGTACAAGCCGCCTATGCATTGGCGCGCACCATCAAAACGCGTATCAGTACGCCTAAGCTTTTGATGATCTACTTTACTGAGCATTATGACGTTCAAGCGCTTCAACGTACCTTATATCGTCTTTTTCCGGGCGTACCACTCATCGGCTGTTCTACGTGTTATGGCGTGATGACCCAAAATGGATGTACCAGCGGTCCTGCGGCAGCTATCTGGGCATGCAGTGATGATAAAGGGAGTTATGGCTCAGCCTTGGTCTCCCATCAAGCACACCGCCATGTGCGCGACTCGGCGCGTATGGCACTGACTCAAGCGATTGAAGAAAGTGGGCGATGCGGCGAGTTACCCAAATTGATTGCGTTGCACAGCACGCCTGGTGAAGAAGAGGCAACCTTATCGGCAATCCGAGAAGAGCTAGGCGTATCTGTTCCCGTCATCGGTGGTTCGGCAGCGGCAGAAACAGTCGGTGGAAACTGGGCTATTTTCGATCACAAGGAAACAGCAACGTCCGGCATCGCGATCAGCGTTTTTTATCCCTCAGCTCGGGTCAGTTACTCGTTCCATTCTGGCTACGCGCCGACTCAAAGGCATGCGACGGTGACGGATGTGCGTGGTCGCGCATTGGTGAGCTTAAATCATCAACCTGCTGCCGAAGTGTATAAACGCTGGTACGAGTCAGAAACTGGATTGACTCTTGATCCTACAGATTCGCTTTTCTCTCAATCCACGCTTTATCCGCTAGGCACTCAAACCGGCACAATACATGGTTTGCCATACTACACATTGTCGCATCCGACATTTATTAATGCGCAAGGTCATATGGAGTTATTTTCTCAGCTTGAGGTTGGCCAAACTGTCTATTTTATGTCGGGAACCAGCGAGGGGCTCATTTCGCGAGCCAGTCGAGTAGTGGAGTCAGCAAATGATCATGCACTGTGTCAGCCTGAGCCTCTGGGTGGATTAGCGATCTACTGCGCTGGATGCATGTTGCATGTAAAAGATCGCCTTGACCAAGTGGCTGAGAATATTAATACGGCCTTGTATAACGCTCCTTTTGTATGCCCCTTTACGTTTGGCGAGCAAGGGCTCTTTAAAGGGGGAGAGTTATCTCACGGTAACTTAATGATCTCGGCTGTGCTATTTCATAAGGATTAATCAAGATGTCGAAACGCTTATCGGCTTCTGAACGTTCAGACTCTGAATCGTTGCAAGAAACCTTATTTGAACTCAGCCGCGTTGAGGCCAGAGAAAAACGGCTAAGAGAAGAGAACGATGCAATTCTGTCTGCCATTTCTGCTATGACAGAAGCCACATCGAAGACAGATATCTTTGCGTCATTGCTCGACGTTATTCATCGCTATGTGAGTTTTGATAGTGCGGTCGCGCTGAGTCGCAATCGTGAAACGGAAGATGCGTTTCGCTGTTTAGTGTCTACGGAGCGATTGCTAGAAACGGTAACGTGGCAAACAGGGGACGTGTTTCACCGTTGTGTAAAAGGAGAGACGGTTGCTATTTATAAGCCAGGCATGATCAAAGAGCTTCACTGCTTAACCCATCAATATGCCAGTTATCTTCAAGGTACAGCACTGATCAGCGGCTTAACGGTCAATGACAGCGAAGTCATGCTGATTTTATTTTCACATCGTCGTGATTCGTTCAATAACGAAGCTCAGCAGGTCGTCGATCGATTTCGTCCATTGATCGAGCGGACCATTATGGATATCGACTATCGACACCGCTTGCATGCGCTTGTCAGTAGCCGAACCCAGGAGCTTAATGCAAGTCGTCAACGCTTCCAGGATTTTGCACAAACAGCAAGTGACTGGTTTTGGGAGCTTGATAATGCGTTTCAGCTCACGTATCTATCTTCGCCTAATACAGATATCCATATTGATGCCGAGGCATTGCTGGCGAAAATAAAATCAGATAAAGAACTAAAAGCACAGCTTGAACAGCTTATATCCCGCGAAGAATCTTTTAGTGACATTGAGTGGCATATTGCATCTCGTGCGCATGACTACTGGGTGAGCCTCTCTGGCCGACCTTGCTACAATAAAAAAGGGCAATTGTCAGGCTATCGCGGCACCGCCAAAGATATTACCGCCACCAAGCGTCGCGTTGTCGAGCTGCAACAAGCGCGTCGTCAGGCTGAACTGGCCAATAATGCCAAATCACAGTTTCTTGCTGTAATGAGCCACGAAATACGGACGCCGCTAAATGCGGTATTGGGCTTGATTGATGCACTACAACATTCGCGGCTAACCTTAGAGCAAAAAGAGTGGGTAGGGCAGATGGATAAATCCGCTCAACTGCTATTGACATTAATCAGTGATGTGCTTGATTTATCTAAAATTGAGTCAAATCGCTTTTCCCTCTCTCCCTCGTTGATGAAGCCAAGTGACTGTGTCACTAACGTTTATCAACAGCTCATTGATCGTGCCGATAAAAAACGTATCCATTTATCCGCATCAGTGTCTCCCTCTGTCCCTGATACGCTTTATATGGATGAGAATCGCTTTACTCAGATTTTACTTAACCTAATAGCCAACGCGTTAAAGTTCACCGACCAAGGTGGTGTGACAGTGTCACTTAATACGGATGGTGATGTACTGATCCTGAGGGTAAAAGACACGGGAATTGGCATTGATGAAAGCCAGATTGGACGCATTTTCGATCCCTTTACCCAAGCAGACGGCAGCATTACTCGTCGGTTTGGTGGAACAGGCCTTGGTTTATCCATCTGTAAAAAACTGGTTGAGATGATGGGTGGACGTATCGATGTAGACAGTGAGCTTGGCCAAGGCACAGACTTTTGTGTTCGCTTGCCTATTGTTGCGACCCCACAAGATGCCGAAAAACATCAGCCAACGCCGGCGATACCGGCAGGCAATGTGCAACCTATGGTGATTTTAGTCGCTGAAGATAGCCGCGCCAATCAGATGGTTGTGCGTTTGATGTTAGAAAAGCAAGGCCACACTGTGGTGCTTGCATCAAACGGCGAAGAAGCGCTAGAGCATGTAAAGCAGACTGAATTTGATATTGTTTTAATGGATATGTCGATGCCAGTCATGGATGGCATTGCCGCAACAAAAGCGTTACGCGCATCTGGCTTTAAGCAGCCGATTATTGCTTTAACTGCCAATGCCATGGACGAGGACAAGCAACGCTGTGTTCGGGCTGGCATGAACGACTTTGTCACTAAGCCAGTGCGAGCAGCGAGTCTGAGTGCGGTGCTTTACACGCATCAGCCGTTAACGCTTTCTGATCACTAATTACCGCTGAGTTGAATCGAATTAGACCAAACATGTTGGAATAATGACGATTAAAGGAAGTAGTAATTAGCTATTTTATGGTAAATAGCTAATTACGTTCAATGGCAACCAAAAAGAGCAGTGCGCGATAGCATGACCCCACATAGAAACCTTATCTAATACTATATTTAACATAATCTATATAATGCGTACTTATGTTGGGAGTGTAAATGAGTCATTTTTTAGTCATGTCTGGTTTGAGCCATTCAGGCCGTATTGCCTCAATGCTCAATGTGTGCATTGTAATTATTTGAATGACTGATGCGGGAACACATTTTTAATTCGTTGCTGAGTACGATGATCAATACTGCGCGACAGCACGACTTTTGCGGGCTTAAACCGATTGCTATATACCTTTACTGTCCCCGTAAACGGATGACGTTTAGCGATATCTTGGCAATCATGTAAAAAACCTTTCGGTACTTTGCCTTTATGACGCACTAATTGGCCATCCTTAAATGCTATCACCAGCAATGGCCGGTCGATCAACATAAATGCGAGAAATATGGCAAAAGAAATCAGTAAAAAGTAGCCCATACTGCATGCTCACTTATTGATAAAAGGTTTTACATATCCAGCAAGTTGCTAAGATCTTGCTTTAGCGTATCCACTTGCTTATTGGCACTTTCTGAGCGGTTAGCCTCAGACAACAAATATTCAATCGTGTCAGACAAGGTCGCATCAAGCTCATGGGCCTTTTGCGACAGCTTTTCCCATACGCGATAGTCTAAATCGATCGACTTTTTACGCGTTTGCTCTTGCTCAGCATTAAAGTGGCGTTTTCGCTTGGCACGAATGGCTTGTTTGAGTTTTTTATCTAATGATGGCGCCATGTGCTTGTCAATCCACTGTTCAACTCGCGTGGGTTCATGCTCAAGGGCCAGCAACGCATTAACGGCAGTATTTGCCTCGTCTGCGTCGATGTATTTTGTGACAGCGTCACCATCTTTCCATTTTTTTACCAAATAGGCCCATTTCCAGCCTGCTTCAAGGTTTTCGAGTTGTTGATATTTCATATGCCAAGCTTCAGTCACGCCAATGAGTGACAGCGTAACACTAACTCGCTGCCTGTTCAATTATCACACACCTAGATACGCACCCTACCCGTTGGTTATTTATCCCTTCGTTATGGCGCCATTTTATTACCGTAGTGTGTTATCCTTTATGCTTTAACCATTCTAATCTTAGTCAGTAATCATAGACATGCATGAAGTTGATTGGCGTGATGCCAAACCACATTATTCTCAGTTTTCCCCAGACATCGCACAGTTTGAGTATTTAGAGGCCGCCACGCTACTGTCGCTGCAGTCACGTTTAACCCAGGCTCTGCAGTGGTTGATGTCATCTTCGTGCCCGACACGTTGCCTGACCGTCATGTCTGCTGATCTTCCACACTATCTTAATGCATATCGGGATGAGCTAGTCGCAAAATGCCCGAGTTCGCCTGTTTTAATTGGTGAGGCCGTTACAGAGTCGACGCTATTCGGGTTTGCTTATGATAATAATAAAAATGTGACAGCGTCACAAAAAAAATCGGGCTTACTCCATCAAGCCAACGGTGGCGTTTTAATTTTAAAAGTTGCCGATATTTTGCAACAACCTCGTGTTTGGGTGCGTCTGAAGCAATTTTTATCGACAGGTAATCTGGCTTGGCAAACAGCGCGTCCCGATCAAATAACCGAATTACCCGATGAAAGCCTTGATGTTCGACTGGTATTGGTTGGCGATAGGCAGTGGCTGGCCGATTTTGAAACCAACGAGCCTGACCTTTACGATGGCTTATCTGCTTATGCTGAGTATGAACAAGACATTGAGCTCAACGCAAGTAATATCACGCCCTACTTTTCTTGGTTAAAAGGTATTGTCACCACACTGACCGCTTTAAGTGTCTCCGACTCCGCGCTGGTGCGTTTACTCCAAGCGGGTGCACGAGAAAGTGAAGATCAGTTACGTATGCCACTTTGTCCTATTTGGTATCATCAATTATTGGCTGAATCACTGATGACGGTCGATGAGGTATTAGACGGCAATGCGATTGATGCGGCCATTACGCGCCGTTATCAGCGAGCTGCGTATTTGCCAGAGCGTGCCATTGAAGACATACACAAAGGACAAGTTTTTATTGATACTCGCGGTGAACATATTGGTCAAATCAATGGTCTCACTGTGATTGAGGTGCCCGGTCATCCATTGAGTTACGGCGAGCCAGCTCGGATATCATGTGTGGTTCACTCTGGCGACGGTGATATTGCCGATGTTGAGCGCAAAGCGGAATTAGCCGGCAATATTCACGCCAAAGGAATGATGATTATGCAAGCCTTTGTGAGCGTGGCTCTAAATCTTGATGATCCCTTGCCTTACTCGGCATCCATTGTGTTTGAGCAATCTTATAGCGAGGTCGATGGAGACAGTGCGTCATTGGCCGAACTGTGTGCTTTTGTCAGCGCCCTTTCTCAACAACCGATTAATCAAGCCATTGCGATAACGGGAGCCGTCGATCAATTTGGCCGCGTTCAGGCCGTTGGCGGAATCAACGAAAAAATTGAGGGATACTATCAAGTTTGCGCACACCGAGGATTAACTGGCCAGCAAGGTGTGGTGTTGCCGAAAACGAATCTATCATCCCTTTGTTTACGCAATGATGTCGTTGAAGCCATAAAAGCCGGACAGTTTCATATTTGGGCGGTAGATGATGTCGAGCAGGCTCTACCTCTTGTGACGGGTCTCCCATTCTCAGGAGAAGAAGACGAGACATTACTAAGAAAAATATCTAATCGAATAAATCATTTTCATACTGATGAAAAACAAAGCTGCAACAGTTTGTTTAAACGCATAAAAAACTGGTTTGGCCAGTACTGATCCGAGTTGTTTGGCGTACACGTGTACGCTAAACTGCTCGCAATTGAATAAGGAGCAGTTTAGATATAATGAAACGCCAAAATTCCTATAATCGCGATGATCTACTCGCATCGAGCCAAGGTGAGCTTTTTGGTCCAGGACGTCCACAGCTTCCTGCCCCTAACATGTTGATGATGGACCGTATCACCAACATTACCGATCAAGGCGGTGACTTTGATAAAGGCATAATTGTCGCTGAATTGGATATCAATCCCGATCTATGGTTTTTCGATTGTCATTTCCCTGGTGACCCTGTTATGCCTGGTTGTCTGGGTTTGGATGCGATGTGGCAGCTGGTTGGCTTTTTCTTAGGCTGGATCGGTGGCGAAGGCAAAGGCCGAGCCCTCGGGGTTGGCGAAGTAAAATTCACAGGCCAAGTTCTCCCTACTGCTAAACGCGTTCGTTATGAGATTCATATGAAGCGTGTAATTAATCGCAAACTGGTAATGGGTGTTGGTGATGGCCATGTCTTTGTCGATGATAAAGAGATTTACGTCGCTAAAGATTTAAAAGTCGGTCTATTCCAAGACACATCGGCATTCTAAGCGTTTCAGTAAAGCCGGTGCCTTCGCCGGCTTTACTTTTATTTGTTCTCCCCCGTTAATTTTCCCTTTCCCTTTCGAGACTTACGTTAACGTGATAATGATTTTCAGAATTTTCATATAGGTAATTAATGAAATAGGATTATACATATAAAGTTATAGTGCGTTAGGTGGGTATTAAAAAGGCCTTATCTAATGATAAGGCCAAACATATTACGGAAATGGACTACTTCATCATCTCTGATTTACTTGTTCTGCCTTCGCGCCACCCGCCAAGCCAGTAGCTTCTTGCATCAGTTTGTTGGTAAGGACATATCTCAGACGATCGACCGTTTACTCCCGCTTGAAAGCCTTTTGACTGTGCGCGTTCCAAACGATCTCGCTTCTGTCTTTTCATAGGGTCGCCCTCTTCATTCCATCTTGTTCAATGCTGCGCTTGCTATTCGCAAGAATGCTCCCGTCCATGACGTTTTTATGAAGCATCAACTACAGCTTCGATCATGAACATTTTTTAATCAAGCACTATCGCTGCTGTAAAAGACAAACTGTGAGTCATCTCCCCCCAAAAGTGACACCGTCACTCACTCTCTTGTTGCATTGCCTCCAAGGCTTCCCAACGTTCAAACGCTTGCTCAAGCTCGTGTTCCGCCTCTGCCAATCGGGTAAGTTTAGGCTGAGTAATCTCCTGACTTTTCGAGAAAAAATCAGGATCATTCATCTCTGATTGCAAGACTTCAATTTCGTTTTCTAATGCTTCAAGCTGCGCAGGTAAACCTTCCAATTCACGCTGTAATTTGTACGAAAGCTTCCGCGGTTTACTTTTCGGTTTTGCCGTCTTTTGTTCCGTATCAGCGTGACGGTTTGATGGAGTACATTTATCATTTGGGGTAATCGCTTTGAGGTACTGTTCACGTTGTTGCTGCGCATCGTGATAGCCGCCCACAAACTTATTGATCGTGCCGTCCCCTTCAAATATCCAACTGTGGGTCACCGTATTATCAACAAACTGTCGATCGTGACTGACTAACAACAAGGTTCCTTGGAACTGAGAGAGTAAGTCTTCTAGCAGCTCTAACGTCTCAATATCCAAATCGTTTGTTGGCTCATCAAGCACTAAGAGATTCGCAGGCTTGAGGAACAGTTTGGCTAACAGTAAGCGATTTTTCTCTCCTCCCGATAGGGCTTTTACCGGGGTTTGTGCACGTCGTGGATGGAACAAGAAATCTTGCAGATACCCCATCACGTGGCGCTTACGCCCACCGACTTCCACTTCTGTTTTCCCGCCCGCCAAGTTATCAATCACGGTCTTTTCCGGATCGAGTTTTTCGCGGTATTGGTCAAAGTAGGCCACATCCAGCTTGGTGCCAACATGTAAAGAGCCACTGTCGGGCGTCAGCGTCTCGAGCATCAGTTTTAGCAGTGTGCTTTTTCCGCATCCGTTGGGGCCGATAAGCGCGATGCGATCACCACGCATCACCGTAAAGCTCAGCGGTTTAATTAACGGTTCATCTTGATAAGTGAATGTCACGTTTTCAGCTTCAAAAACAATTTTTCCTGAACGCGTTGCATCATCCAGTTGCAAGTTGGCGTTACCTTGTAACTCTACGCGGTTAGCGCGCTCTTGACGTAACGCTTTCAGTTCTCGCACCCTTCCCTCATTACGAGTACGACGTGCTTTAATACCTTGACGAATCCATGATTCTTCTTGGGCCAGTTTTTTATCAAACTCAGCGTTTTGCTCAGCTTCAACCCGTAGTGCCTCTTCTTTACCATCAAGGTAGGCTTGATAATTCCCCGGCCAGGATGTCAGCTTACCGCGATCTAAGTCGACAATGCGTGTTGCCATGGCGCCGATGAACGAACGATCGTGTGAGATAAATACGATCGCGCCCCGAAAGTCTTTCAAAAATTGCTCTAACCACAGAATGGTCGATACATCAAGATGGTTAGTCGGCTCGTCGAGGAGCAATACATCGGGCTCGCAAACCAGAGCCCGGGCTAATGCTGCCTTGCGCTGCCAGCCACCTGACAACGCGTTGAGCGCGGTATTACCATCCAGCCCAAGGGCACCAAGAACCACCATAATTTGGTTATCAAAGCGCCATGCATCGGCATGATCTAGCGCTTCTTGTACCTTTGCCAGCTCGGCGATGTTTCGATCGCTAGGATCGGTTTCGATCGTTGCGATCAGTTGATGGTATTGCTTAAGCTTATCGCCCGCATCGGCAAGCCCTTCCGCGACATAGTCAAACACGGAACCTGGGCTATCTCGAGGTGGATCTTGCTCCAGTCGTGAGACTTTAAGCTCGGATTGACTTTGAATAGTGCCATCATCAAGTTGCACTTGTCCGTCGATGACCTTCATCAACGTAGACTTGCCTGCGCCATTACGTCCAACCAAACAAACACGCTCTCCAGGCTGAAGAATGAAGTCTGTTTTGTCTAACAATGGATTGTCGCCATACGCTAACTGCGCAGCGGTAATTTTAATTAATGCCATGTTGCGATAACCAAGCTTGTAGTTGTATGTGATCAAACGGCCAGCCTAACTCTGCGCTCACCTCTCCTGCTTGATTGCGAATTGCAATCACCGGAATAGTGACGCCGTAACGCTCAAAGAGCGTATCGTCAAAGGCAATATCTTGGGTTGCAAGTGGCGTTTGATAACCGAGTGATTGATAAAGTGACCAGGCTTGCTCACACAGATGACAGCCTTCGGTACTGAATAACACGAGTGTCATGCAACCACGTCCTGATGCTGAATAATCCAACAATTGTGAATATGGGGATTACGTGCAAAGTCTTCTGGGATCGAACGCTTACTCATATTTTCTGCATTAAGTCCGGCATCGGCCAATCGCTCAAGATCCATCTTAAAGTGGCGTTTGTTATTAGAGAAAATAATTTCGCCCCCTTGACGCAACCGTGCTTTGAGAGCCAATAGTAAATCGATGTGATCGCGTTGCACGTCAAAGGTTGTCTGCATCCGCTTCGAGTTAGAGAAAGTCGGTGGATCAACAAAAATAAGATCAAATTGTTGGTCCGATTGCTCTATCCACTGCAAGCAGTCGGCCTGTTCAAACTGATGCTGACGCCCGACCATTCCGTTAAGCTTCATATTGCGCTCAGCCCACGCAAGATACGTTTTCGACATATCCACGGTGGTAGTTGACCGTGCACCACCGACCGCTGCATGTACCGATGCACTTCCCGTATAAGCAAACAGGTTAAGTACATCTTTTCCAGCCGCTTTCTCGCCAATTAGTCGACGTGTGTAGCGATGATCGAGAAACAAGCCGGTATCGAGGTAGTCATAAAGATTAACCTCAAGTGTTACACCGTATTCCTGTACGGTCATAGTATGCGCGGCACCTGACAGCTTTTGGTATTGATTATTACCTTTTTGCTTCTCACGCGTTTTGAGCACAACTTTATTCGCATCAACACCTGTGACAGCAATGGCAGCACGCACCATATCCAGCAATCGCCGACGTGCCTTTTCTGGGGCGATCGTCTTAGGTGCCGCATATTCTTGGATCACTAAAAAGTCGCGATAGCGATCAATCGCGGCTTTGTAATCCGGCAGGTCAGCATCATAGAGTCGATAACACTCGATGGCCTCTTTTTTCGCCCATTTATCCAATTTTGTCATGTTTTTACGGAGCCGATTAGCAAAGTCAGGAGCAACGTCAACCGTCGGGGCTGCATCTCCTGCCTCTTTCACGCCACGTGCGGTAATGGCATACGTTTTCATTACACAATCAAGGGCGCCATTGCGCAGTGCAAACTTGTCATCGGCACGCATCCGCAGACAACTAAGCAGCTCGTCCGAGCCGGAATATAAAGAGACAGTGTTACCTGCAAACGCGAGCTTAAGATGGTCACCCAGCTGCGTGTACAACGCAATCAGTCCAGGCGTCGTGCCTAAACGCTCACCGTAAGGGGGGTTTGAGATAATATGCCCTCCGGTGAAGTCTTCTGGCGGGACCACCTCAGTGGCATCTGCGACATTAAATTCGATCAATTCTGCGACACCCGCGCGTCGGGCGTTTGCCCGGCCGTCTCAATCATACGTGCATCATTGTCTGTCCCATAAAAACGCGTTTGGCATTGGCTCACCCCGCGTTTAGCTTTAACGCTCGCCTCTGCTTTGATCGTTTTAAAAGCCTCGTCATCAAAACCAAGCAGTGATTCAAAGCCCCAACGTTTGCGCTTAAGCCCAGGAGCGACATTCGCGGCAATCATCGCCCCTTCAATCAGAAGCGTTCCGGAACCACACATGATATCCATCATAGGTTGCCCGCTTTGCCACCCACTGCGTAACACTAACGCTGCTGCATGGGTTTCGCGTAAAGGAGCCGCCCCTGCCTGAGTACGATATCCTCGTTGGTGCAAACCACTGCCAACCATATCAATACCGAGCACACCTTTATCTTTCGACAAGCGCATGTGAATGCGTAAGTCTGGTTGCTCACGATCAATACTTGGCCGTGGCAGATTGGCTTTTTCAAATTTATCGACAATCGCATCTTTGACTTTTAGGGCACCATATTGGCTATTGCGAATCTCTTGGTTAGTACCGTTAAAGTCAACCGCTATCCGCTGGCTGGAATGGAAATGATCCGGCCAATTAATCGCCGTAGCGCCAAGGTATAAATCCATATCATCGCGAACCGCGAACTCACCCAGCACCAGCACAAAACGGGATGCAACCCGACTCCACAAACAACATTGATAAAGCGTGGAATCGTCGGCTTTAAATTTTACACCGGCATGGACTTGCTTAAGGCTGGATGCACCAAGCTGTTCAAGCTCCTGAGCCAACAAATGCTCGAGACCTCGAGCGGTTATAGCGAGATAGTGTTTCATTGAGTCTCTACACCCTCTGGGCGTGGTTGTCATAATGGCGCCGATTATACATCAATCTGACCCGCCCCGTTGACCCAAGGCGAAACAATCTCCGTTGAATGGTGAATTAATCGCCACCCCAGTGTTTCTGTAAAGAATCAATCATTCGATGATTATTGTTTCCCTCAGGAATCCTATCTCAGCAAACCCTGACTGACTACGTTTCCTGGTGGAAACACGACCTAATCAAGGCGCGCCACGTCTAGCATGAAGCGTTAGAAAATATAACGTGTAAGCATTCACTTTGCCTTGAGAGGCGAGTTATGGCGGGTTGATAGGCGTGTAGAATTCGATTATTTCCCACTAGGAATTAGGTTAGACCCTAAAAAACTGGTATATACCAGGCGGCAGTTAAGGAAAGAATTGTTGCTGTAAAACAGGAAAAAGCGGTAAAGATTTGCCGTTAAAGCGGATAAAAACGCGACGAAAATACCCAATTTTAGACATTATTGGTGCACGTTTTTTGCTCAAACGTGAAGAGAGATCACAGGTTTTAGACGCACCTGTTTGGTATCAGAAACATTAATCGCGCAAAAAGAAGTGGGAATAGTGACGTCAAATCTAGGGGAAAGGTTGGATAAAAGAAAACGTGAGCTGAGTGAAAGCCACTCAGCCCACTAACGCAAAGCGACCTTTTTGGCTATTAGTTTGGTGTTTAGATTGCGATAGCCGGTCGTTCATTACTTTAATCGCACCACAAAACGCCATGGTTTTATTTGCGCTCAGTTCAAAATCGGCTTCGCGAGCGAGCATGCATAGCGAGGCTGAACCGGCGTTTTCTATAATAATAAATGGCGCCCTGTCCCCGGTTTGGCTCGTGAGTTCGACAATCTGCCCCCACTCGGGTGCGGCGATCGTTTCTTGTTGCGTCTCAAAAAACCAACTTTTGGGTAGCACAGGTTTGTGGAAGCGATGGGCTGCCACTGCGTTCAAAGCAAGCTCTGCCCTGCGCGGCCCGGACAGTGACAGTAATGACAGAGGATCTGTCAGATACTGAAAAAGCGATGCGTCCTCAACTGAAAATGGTGATGTCGAGAACGCATCAGGGATGAGATGTTTGGCATTGATCGCCACGCGAAAAACCATGTCATCACCCAAATCGAGCATCAGTGATGTCGATGCATCATCGAAATACCATCTCCATGCATTGTTAGGTTTTAACATACTTCAGCTCCCGCGAAGACTCAAAAACTGGGGGTCTGGCGATATCAAGACTGCCATTGACTGAAGTGTAATGGGTTGAGGGCAAAAAAAAAGGGGAAGAAACCCTCCCCCTTTTCGCCTTAAGACTTTATTTTTTAAATTAAATATGACGAACGATTTGCTTCACTAAGCCTGGACCTTGATAAATAAGTCCTGAATAGAGTTGCACTAAATCAGCTCCAGCCTCCAACTTTTCACGTGCCGCTGTCACTGAGTCAATACCGCCAACGCCAATGATCGGCATTGCTCCATTGAGTGCGCGATGAAGTTGACGAATCACTTCCGTACTTTTCAACTGTACCGGCCGGCCACTTAATCCACCAGCTTCACGGTAGTGCGGCATCCCATCCACCAGCGAACGCTCTAACGTCGTATTGGTCGCAATCACGCCATCAATGTTATGGCGAACCAAACTATCAGCGACGTGTTGGATCTCATCACAACTTAAATCAGGTGCAATCTTCACTGCAAGGGGGACATATTTGCCGTGTGTTTCGGCTAATTGACCTTGTTCCTTTTTTAACGCACTGAGCAACTCGTCAAATATGTTGCCATATTGCAAACTTCGTAACCCGGGAGTGTTCGGTGAGGAAATGTTAACCGCAATATAATCAGCATACGGATATACTTTTTGCATGCAGGCAATGTAGTCATCGGTGCCCTGCTCAATGGGTGTATCTTTATTTTTACCGATATTAATACCGAGCACACCCGTAAAATTTTTCGCCTGTTTCACGTTTTCAATCAGGGCCTCAACACCATGATTGTTAAACCCCATTCGGTTAATAATTCCTTCCGCCGCTTTAAGGCGAAAGAGGCGCGGTTTATCATTACCTGGTTGGGCGCGTGGGGTAACCGTCCCCACTTCCACAAAGCCAAACCCCATGGCGCCAAACGCTTCTATACACTCACCATTTTTATCTAACCCTGCGGCTAAGCCTACTGGATTGGTAAAATGCAGTCCCATGACAGTCACTGGGCGAGGAGGAAGATGCTGAGAGTATAAAAAGCGAAGCGGTGTGTGATGGAAACGGGAAAGCGTTTTGATGGTTAAGTCGTGTGCTTTTTCTGGATCTAACTGAAAGATAGCCGGTCTGGCGAGGCGGTATAGCATTATCCCTCCTAATAAAAAAGCCCCGTTATAAACGGGGCTAGATTATTGCGTTATTGGCGCACTAATTCAATTTAAATTTAGTAACGACAATTCACGCAGCGCGACAGAGAACTTGGCAAACTCATGCATAGAACCGACTTTGAACTCATCGACAATGCTTTGCCAACGGCTCAGGATTACAGCATGATCATCCATCCACTGCGTTAACCCTGTCTCGGCATCGTGTTGTGAATCCATCTCTGAAACGATGCGAGCGGTCAATAAGCGCTGTTGCCAGTCAAGATCTTCACGGAACGAGGCGCGGGCAAGCGCTTGCCAGTGGTTATCAACCGGCTGGTTATTGATTTGCTTCAAGAACCAGTGCAGTGATAAACGATCACCCAGTACATAGTACAAGCGCGCCACTAGCTCGAATGGCTTGTCGAGTTGTTCTGACACTTGGGCAAGATCTAATCCCGAGAACACGCTCGTCAGGCGACAAACCTTGTTCGCAAGCGCATCAGGTACACCCGCTTTTATCAATGCCTCCGCTTGTTGATCATGCTCGGTGATCTCACCCTCAACCAAATACTGATCGAGGTGATCCACCAAGTTTTGCAATGCGGGACGATAAAAGCCAACTTGAGCCTCAATACTCTCTCCTTTGCGTTTGTTACGTAACATCCAACGGGTTGCACGGCGTAACATTCGGCGACAGCGGAATATGATGTCATACTGCACTTTGGCGCTCACATGATTATCGAGCTCGCGCACATCATCAAATAGCTGCTCAAAACCAAACACCTCTCTGGCAATGGCATAAGACTTAGCAATATCACTCACACTGGCGCCGGTCTCATCTTGCATGCGGGTCACAAAGTTAAAACCCATGTCATTCGACATTTGATTCGCCAGTGCGGTGGCAATGATCTCACCACGCAGTGGATGAGATTCCATCTCGCCTCTATAGTGACGTTGTAACTCTTTAGGGAAGTAACTAGGGAGTAGCTGTCCGAAGTGAGCATCTTGCGTGACATCATCAACAACCAGCTGCTCTTTGAGAACCATTTTACCGTAGGCAACCAATACAGCAATTTCTGGGCGCGTTAAACCGGTGCCACGCAAGTTACGTTCAGACAAGGTTTCATCGTCTGGCAGATATTCAAGCGCCCGATCGAGCTTACCCTCTTTCTCTAAATAGTGAATAAACCGAATCTGCTCTTTTAACAAAGCGGCCTGCTGGTTATGGGTGACAGAGATCGACTCACTTTGACTATAAGCATCCTCGAGCACGATGTCAGACACTTCGTCTTCCATTCGCTCCAGCAACTCATTGCGCTTTTTCATGGTCAGATCACCGGCCGCCACCAGCCCATTAAGCAGGATCTTGATGTTGACCTCGTTATCCGAGCAATCGACACCACCGACATTATCAATAAAATCGGTATTCACTCGACCGCCGTTAAGCGCATACTCAATTCGCCCTAATTGGGTCATGCCAAGGTTACCGCCCTCACCAATGATACGAGCACCCACTTCATTGCCGTTGACACGCAAACCATCATTAGCACGGTCACCTACCGAGGTATGGGTTTCGCTCGATGACTTAACATAGGTGCCGATACCGCCATTCCAAAGCAGATCAACCTTGGCTTTTACGATCTGTTTAATCAGATCGTTAGGCGCCATCGTCTGCTTACGGGTGCCGAGCAGCTTTTGTATCTCCGGCGTTAAGGTGATTGATTTCGCGCGGCGAGAAAACACCCCCCCACCTTTGGCTATCAACTGAGTATCGTAGTCTTCCCAAGTTGACCGCGGCAAATTGAAGAGACGTTGGCGCTCTTCCCAGCTTTTCGCGGCATCTGGATCGGGATCAATAAAGATATGCATGTGGTTAAACGCTGCGACTAAGCGAATATGCTTGGAAAGCAGCATGCCATTACCAAACACATCGCCGCCCATATCGCCAATGCCGACACAGGTAAAGTCCGTGGTTTGACAGTTAATATCAATTTCACGGAAGTGGCGTTTTACCGATTCCCAAGCACCTGCGGCCGTAATCCCCATTTTTTGTGGTCATACCCATTCGAGCCACCGGACGCAAAAGCATCTCCCAGCCAAAAGTTATATTGCGCTGAGACACTGTTCGCTAAATCAGAGAAAGTTGCCGTTCCCTTATCTGCCGCGACGACTAAATAGGCGTCATCGTCGTCATGACGGATCACATGGTCAGGCGGCGTCAAGGTGCCTTCGACAATGTTATCGGTAATATCAAGTAACCCTTGGATAAAGATTCGATAGCATCGCTTACCCTCAGCAATGATCGCATCCCGCTCAGTTAACTGATGTTGACGCTTGCAGACAAAGCCCCCTTTCGCCCCGACTGGCACAATCACGGTGTTTTTGACCTGCTGCGCTTTCACCAAGCCTAAGACTTCGGTACGGAAGTCTTCTTGGCGATCGGACCAACGAAGTCCACCACGCGCGACTTTACCACCGCGTAAGTGCACCCCTTCTACATCGGGGGAGTAAACAAAGATCTCAAACGCGGGAACCGGCTTAGGCATATCCGGAATATCCGATGCTTGCAGTTTTAGCGATAGATAGGGTTTGTCTTGGCCATTGTCCGGATCTTTCTGGAAAAAGTTTGTGCGCATGGTCGCGAGCATGATTTCCATGTATCGACGAATAATACGGTCATCATCCAAACTTTCAACATTGTCGAGTGCCTCTTCAATCTCGTGAATAATCGCATCTCGTTCTCGCTTGTTTTGCTTACCCGCAGGGTCAAAGCGTCGATTAAACAACCTGACCAAGAACCCAGCAAGATGCGGGTGCGAAGCTAATGTATCCTCGATATACGCCTGACTGAAAGGAAAGCCAATCTGGCGCATATACCGAGCATAGGCGCGTAGAATCGTGACTTCTCGTCCGGATAACCCCGCGTTTAATACCAAGCGGTTAAAACCGTCATTATCCAAGCGGCCATGCCAAATGTCGGCAAATGCATGTTGGAAACGATCACGCGCATTACCAAGATCAAACGCTGCTCCCGCACTGTGCAACATAGAGAAGTCGAGAATCCAATACACATCCCCCTGGCTGGTTTCAACCTCATAAGGCGATTCGCCGATCACACGCAGCCCTAGATTTTCTAGCATCGGCATCACATCCGATAAATGGATCGGCTCCCCCTTTTGGAAAAGCTTTAGGCTAATGGCATTAGATTGATGGCTAACTTCTTGCGGCCTGTAGAGCAACATATCGAGTTTATTGTCATCACTGAGCCCTTCTAGGCGCTCAATATCCGCCACTGCTGACCCTGGTAACATCGCTTCTTTGTAGGAACGCGGAAACGCACGCAAATACCGTTTCGCGATCGGTGTACCACGATTTTCACCAAAATTAGCAATCACGGCTTCTTGTAAACGATCATCCCACGATGACGCTGCCTCTGTGAGGTTTTGTTCGATTTTTTTCACATCAATATCGAAGTTATTATTTTCCACTCGGACAATATAATGCGTCCGCGCCAGCGGGCTTTCCGAGAAAAAAGTGGTAAATTCAACCGTCTGATCTGATCCAAAGTATTGCTGAAAAATACGCTGGGTTTGACGACGGAACTCGGTGTTATAGCGCTCTCGGGTGATATACACCATGCACGAGAAAAAACGACCAAACGGATCACGACGCACAAATACACGGAGCATGTCGCGGTCTTGCATTTGTACCACGCCCATTCCCACATTGCGCATTTCGTCTTCTGTCGCTTGGAACAGTTCATCACGCGGGTAGTTTTCTAGGATATTAGCCAACGCTTTCCACGCGTGTGATTCGCGATAAAAACCGCTGTTATCAAGGATACGGCGTACTTTATTACGCAGCACCGGAATGCTAGCGGTCGACTGGTTATAAGCAGACGATGCATAGAGCCCAGTAAACCGGTGCTCGCCGATCACATTACCGTTGCTATCAAACTTTTTGATCCCGATATAATCGACATAAGCCGGACGGTGAACCCGAGATTTCGCATTACTTTTGGTAAGCACTAACAGCTCTTTTTTCAGCGCTTCTGCTCGGGCTGACTCAGGCATTTCGGATAAACGCAGAGCCTGGGGGGATTTGTGCTTTTTAGCTAAACCTAGTGCGTCACAGTCACTGCTCGCGCGAAGCTCGTAATCGCCTTCAACCGGAACCAGGTCAAAGCACTTGTAGCCCATAAAGGTAAAGTTATTGTCCGTGATCCAACTTAGGAACTCGACAGCTTCTTGGCGGCGCTCATCATCAATCGGTAATTGAGTCTCTTTTAATGATGCTAATAGCTCAAGCATTTGCGCGCGCATTGGCTTCCAGTCGTTCACCACCATTACGACATCGGTCAAGGTTTCAGAGAGCTCAGATTCAAGTGCTGCCATCTCTGAGTCATCTGACATCTTGTCGATTTCAATATGGAACGTGCTTTGGAATTGGCCGTCCTCACTGCCAATGCTGACCACATCCCCCTGCTCATTCTTGCGCGCTTTGATCGGGCTATTCAGCATCAAGTGCGTTGTGATACCTAAGCGATTAAGGGCCATACGCACAGAATCGACAAGGAAGGGGGCATCTGGGGCGAGGATTTCAACAATCGTATGGGTTGATTGCCATCCATTTCCGCTCAGGCTTGGGTTAAAAACTTTAACAAAGACTTTATCTTGTTCAAACGTGTTGAGATGGTGCCATAAGCTCATTACTGCACCATAAAGATCTGACTCATTGCGTTCCTGCAAATCGTCATCAGATACTTGACCCAATATCCTTTTGGCTAACGCATCGACAAGTGGTTGTTGAGGATCATCGAGTTTATCAGCGATGAGTTGATAAACCTTCTCAAGTAACACTGGTACTATAGGGTCACGCGAGGTCATTCTGGCACTCCGTTGTCCTTTTTAGAACATTATCATTGTGAGTCGTCATCAGAGGTAAACATTGCGTTAACAAACGCACTGTCTAGTGTAAGGCTTGGATAGCAAAAACGTTATAGATAAACGGCTGGATTTACGCGATTTTCGCGAGAATGTGACTGGTGTGGCTATTTAATTAGAGATTGGATGAGGCTTTAACCAACGCCTATTAAGCAACGCGCATTAACGATTGAAAGCGGTGGTGCGCGTCCGTCGTCAGTTTAAAACGCCCCCTAATGCCAAGCTGTGAAAGAAAAGGTCGAAAGCGAGACGCCGGGATTTGTAAGCGCAGCCCTTGGTCCGTGGTCACAACCACATTCGCAGCTGCACCACTGTAGTAATGCTGATACTCAGAATAGGCAATATAGACGCTAAAAAAGTACTCCATGGTTCACTTTTTAATCCGCTCATAAGTTTATTCGTTAAAAAGCCGCCCAACCAGGCGGCTTTTGAGGTTCACTTGTCGTACGTCTTGATTTTATCCCAACTTATTGGTTACTGCTCAAGTGTTTTTTCCACTTTTTCATACAAATCGTTCGCCAAGTTATCCATATCGGCGAGCTCTTGCAGTACATTACGCATTTGCTGTTGACGCGCTGAGTCGTAATACGCCAGTTTCAATAGTGGATCAATCAAGCGCGACGCCACTTGCGGGTTAGACTGGTTTAACGTCACCAAGATCTCTTTTAAGAATCGATACCCTGCACCATCTTTAGCATGAAAACGTGCCGGGTTACGATTACAAAATGCACCAATTAAACTCCGTATACGGTTAGGGTTTTTCAACGTAAATGCTGGGTGCGACATTTGCGCTTTTACTTGCTCTAACGCATTATCGGCTGGATTGGCGCCTTGCAGCATAAACCATTTATCCATTACCAACCCATCATGCTGCCACTGATCACTGAAGCCTTTCATCAGCGGCTCTCGGCAAGGCAATTGTGCACTGTTTGCTGCGCTCAGGGCTGCCATGGTATCTGTCATATTGTGCGCTTCTTGATAATGCTGCTCAACATAGCCATTGCCATTTTCTGTATGGGCCAAGTAACTCAAACAGGCATTACGCAAGGCACGCTCACCCATCGCTTTGTGTGTGATTTGATAATCCGTTTGTGCATACTGACGATACACAGCGGCAAGCTCATCCACCATATGATCAGCAAACTGCTGTTTAAACGCTGCCATCACTTGGTGAATAGCATCCACGTCGACCGTTTCAAACCAACCTGCTACCTCTGTCTCTGAAGGTAAATTGAGCACTTCAGCAATCAAGGCAGGATCGGTATTGTCACTCAGCAACACACCACGGAAGGCATCAACTACGGATAAGGGCACATCGATCGGTTGGTCATCTTGCACACGCGCTACATTCGCTTTGATATGCTTAGCCAGTAAGCTTTGGCCCGCATCCCAGCGCGCAAAGTCATTCCGAGCGTGCTGCAATAAGAACGCCAACTCATCGTCCTGATAATCATATTCGAGTTTAACCGGTGCTGAGAATTCGCGTAGTAGCGATAGGACCGGTTGCTCATCGACATGATCAAACAGATAGGTTTGCTCTGCTTGTGTGACCGCCAATACGTTAGAAACCGACTCTCCGTGACGCTGTAACTCAATCACACTGCCATCTTGACGGTACATTTCGATATCAAGCGGAATATACAGCGGCTGCTTTTCTTGCTGATCAGCCGTCGCCGGCGTGTGCTGTGCCACATGCAGCGCCAGTTGCTTGGTAGCCGCATCATAGGTGGATGAAACGGTCAGCACCGGTGTACCTGACTGGCTATACCACAGACGGAACTGGGTAAGATCAATGCCTGATGCCTCTTCCATCGCTTGGACGAAATCATCACAGGTCGATGCGGTACCATCATGGCGTTCAAAATACAGCTTCATCCCTTTTTGGAAAGCAGATTCACCGAGAATGGTGTGCATCATACGAATGACTTCACTACCCTTTTCGTACACAGTTAGGGTGTAGAAGTTATTCATCTCAATCACCTTTTCAGGGCGGATTGGATGAGACATAGGGCTTGCATCTTCAGCAAATTGCGGGCCACGCACGATGCGTGCATTGCTGATGCGGTTGACGGAGCGTGACCCCAAGTCAGAGGAGAACTCTTGATCACGGAAAACCGTTAACCCTTCTTTGAGGCTAAGTTGAAACCAATCCCGACAGGTAACACGGTTGCCTGTCCAATTGTGGAAGTATTCGTGGCCAATCACCGCTTCAATACCCAGATAATCGGTATCGGTTGCCGTCTCTGCATTGGCAAGCACATACTTGGAGTTAAAGATATTTAGGCCTTTGTTCTCCATCGCGCCCATATTGAAAAAGTCGACGGCAACAATCATGTAGATATCGAGATCGTATTCTAAGTCAAATCGCTCTTCGTCCCACTTCATGGCGTTTTTCAGTGACACCATGGCGTGGTCGGCACGATCTAAATTGCCTTTATCGACGAATATTTCTAACACGACATTGCGCCCTGAGCGCGTTTCAAACGTGTCTCGCAAGACATCAAAATCACCGCCCACTAAGGCGAATAGATAGCTTGGTTTGGCATGAGGATCATGCCATTCAACCCAGTGACGGCCGTCATCAAGATCACCCGCCGCCATTTTATTACCGTTACTAAGCAAATAAGGGTACGCCGCTTTATCCGCAATCACTTTGGTGGTAAATCGCGCCAGTACATCAGGACGGTCTAAGTAGTAGGTGATACGACGGAAGCCTTCTGCTTCACACTGGGTACAGTACGCACCGCCAGAAATGTATAACCCTTCTAACGCAGAGTTATTCTCCGGATCTAGCTGGGTTTGAATGGTCAAAGTAAAGGCGGCGGGGACATCGCGAATAATCAATTTACCCGCTTCTTCGCTGTATGCCGTCCAGGTGTCACCATTAATATCCAGGCGCACCAGAGTCAGATCATCACCATCGAGTACGAGATCCGTCGCGCGTTCATTAAGACGTTTTACCTGACTGACTGCTGTCACCAGGGTCTTATTCGGATCAAGATCGAACTCAAGATTGATATCCGTGATAGTAAAGTCCGGTGCGCGGTAGTCATCACGGTATTTGGCGGTAGGTTGTTGAGACATGTTATTTCCTTTTTATCGGGTGTACCTCAGCCAACGAATTGTATTCATTCGCCTTTAGGACGATGTGCATGCCATACCATACCGCGGCTGAGCAAAGATGACTATAGGTTTAACAGTTTGTTATCAAATGTTTGCGTTTACATTTAACGCGATGGCGACAAAGGATTAACGCCCGCTCAATGGGAGACAGACAAAGACACATCGCTGTACTAAAAACAAACGGTAGTGGTTAAAAGCGCAACAAAATGTCAACGAAGCCTGCCAATCCATGCGGAAATATAATGTGACGACGGTTAAATTTTTTGAAAATTACGGTACTATGAAGCCAATTTCGTTTTGTAACCCGTAAGGCGTTCCTCACGCATGCACAATCCGATCATCACATCGCTTTTGGATACTGATGCTTATAAACTGAATATGCAGCAGGCTGTCTTTCATCATTACCCTGACGTTCATGTCAGTGCGGACTTTTATTGCCGCAGTGATGAAAACCTTGCCTATCTGCGCGAACAGCTTATCGACCATATTCACCACATGGGGACACTCCGTTTCCAAGCGGACGAGATTGATTATCTCTCCTCGTTAGATTTGTATCAGGCTGATTTTCTCGCCTACCTCTCGCACTTCCAGCTCAACCCTCAACAGGTGACGGTGTCCATTGAAGAGGGGCAACTTGCTGTGCATATCGATGGGCCATGGTGTGACGTTATTCTGTGGGAAGTGCCACTGCTTGCGATTATCTGTGAGCTACGCAATCGCGCTTGCTATCCAGAATTGGGAGTCGCGGATGCCTTAGCGCGCCTTGACGACAAACTGGCACACTTACCGGCCGATGGCTACTCGGATGACTTTCATCTGGTTGATTTTGGTACACGCCGTCGTTTTTCGCGCGATGTCCATCAGGCTATCGTCACGCGTTTACACGCCGTTTATCCACCGCTAAAGGGGACCTCGAATTGCTGGTTAGCAAAGCAGCTAGGGCTTCCTCCGGTTGGCACACAAGCGCATGAGTGGTTTCAAGCCCACCAACAACTGGCGGGCGATCTAGCAGATTCTCAACAGCTCGCGCTTAATGTATGGCTACGCGAGTATCCGAATAGTCTTGGGATCGCCCTTACCGACTGTATCAATATGGATGCCTTTTTGCGCGATCTTGATGCGTCTCTATCTCAGGCATTCAGTGGCTTACGTCACGACAGCGGCGATCCCATCATCTGGGGCGAAAAAGCCATTGCGCACTATCGCCACCACCATATCGATCCCAAAGATAAAACACTCGTTTTTTCAGATAGCTTGACACTGGCTAAAGCCATTCATATTTATCAACACTTTGCGGGTAAGGCGAGTACGTCGTTTGGGATTGGCACACAACTGACTTGTGATCTACCCAATGTGAAAACACTAAATGTGGTGATCAAGCTGACCAGCTGCCAAGGCAAACCCGTAGCCAAAATATCGGATGAACCGAACAAGGCGATTTGTAAGGACGAGGCGCATTTATCGGCGCTAAAGGCCGCATTTAATTTGTCGCCGTGAATCACGGATTGGGCCCGTAAAATGCCATGACGATAACCAACTTTTACGGGCTAAACGATTCTTGACACTGCTATTCTTGGCGTTGCCGTTGTAATACCGCTTCCATACCAAATACATCATTGGTTAATCGCAAAGTATCAGCGGCCAGTTGGTATTGCGACGAGTGACGCCCTTCTTTGTAAATCAACATTAAGTGATCCCCCTCGACCAAATAGACGCCTCGATGGGTCACTGAACGGCCACTATCGCCTCTTACTTGCATCGCAAACAAAAAGTCTGGACGCAACTTTAGCGACACACCGTCTACGTCTTCGCTAACATCATCACCTTCAATACTGTTTGAACGCCACAAACCACTCAGGTTGTCTGGAAGCAACTTCGTAAAGATAGCCCCCTGTAATTGCAACTGGTGATGATTCAGTTGATAAGCATGTACCTGATCCGTGCCATTCTCATCATAAAGCCTCAGTGTTTGCTGAGTAACGCTATATTGGCCGGCCGCTGTTTCCAGCTTTCCGTTACGACGTAACATATCGATACGAAATTCATAGTGGGAGTTAAAGGAGATATTAATTGCTTTATAAGGATGAGGGGTTGATGTTTCGCTTGCTTCACTAAACCAGTACCATTGCCCCAGCAGCAAAGGAACGTCAAAGCGCCCTAAATCCTCGCTATGCACTGGCCATGCCATAAACATGGCAAGTGTGATCCCGTAGAAATAACGCATACCTTCCCCCTACTGATGGTGATGCCTTATTACTAAGATTAGACCTAGTTCTCATTTTGAGTGAAAAAAAGCCCAGGTCGGATGACCCAGGCTTGTAGTGATCACAGTCGTGTCTTTTTCGGGCGCACTACTCGTTAAGAGATGACTCGTTAAGAGATGACTTGTTAAGCGATGTCGTGAGATTAACCAGATCTCGCGTAATACTGGCGGCTTCGTCTAGGTAGGCATCGGGCTCTTCATACTCTTTAGGTACATCATCGAGTGACTTGAAGCGAGGCTCACCCATGGCTTCTTGACGTGCATTTAAACGCGCTAAGCGGTCTGCATCTTCGTCATCCATCTCTTGACGTCGTACTTTCTCATTTAAAGACAAGGTATTGTCGTCCTTCTCTTTTTGATAGCGCGCGATATCTTGACGAATAAAACCGAACTCTCGATCGTCAGCAATCCTTGCTTGATGACGTTGCGCGAGGGTATCAATCACTGATTCAGGCAAAGACTGTGCCTGATAATCCGCTTTTTCAATACGATCCCAAGGCAATGCATTGTCTTCCATACTTTCACCGGTTTCATCAGGCGATACAGGCGATGGAAACGCAATGTCAGGTACGACACCTTTATTTTGGGTACTGCCGCCACTGATGCGATAAAACTTTTGGATTGTATATTGCACGTAACCCAGTGGGTTATCGAACAAATCGTAAATATGGTTGAGCGAACGATGCTGTTGCACTGTTCCTTTACCAAACGATTGTTCGCCAATCACTACCGCTCGATCATAATCCTGCATGGCAGCGGCAAAAATTTCCGACGCAGAGGCACTATAGCGATTTATCAGCACGGTCATTGGACCATCGTAATAGCTTTTGCCATCACTGTCGGCGTTGACTTTCACTCGACCGTAGCTGTCTCTTACTTGCACAATCGGGCCTTTGTCGATGAACAAACCACTGAGCGCCGTTGCTTCACTCAGCGCCCCGCCACCGTTATTACGTAAATCGACAACGATGCCACTGACATCTTTCTCTTGTAAGTTTGCCAATTCTTTTTTGGTATCATCGGCTAAGCCGACATAAAACCCCGGTACCGTGAGTACACCAATTTTATCTTCGCCGCGCGCGATCACTTCCGACTTCACCGCACGATCTTCAAGACGAATTTTATCGCGGGTTAACGTGACGTTGTAACTTTTAGCATTAGCGCCTTCAGGAAGAATTTTGAGTTGAACCTCGCTCCCTTTCGGGCCTTTGATCAGTTCCACCACGTCATCCAGACGCCAGCCAATAACGTCGACAACCGATTCGTCTTCCTGGCCAACACCAATAATGCGGTCACCTGGTGACAACTGTTTTGACTTGGACGCAGGGCCACCAGCAACCAGAGAACGAATGACGGTATATTCGTTTTTGACCTGTAAAACGGCACCAATCCCTTCAAGAGACAGGTTCATTTCCGATTGAAATTGTTCGGCATTACGGGGAGATAAGTAGCTCGTATGCGGATCAACCTCACGGGCGAAGGCGTTCATGTAGACTTGAAACACATCTTCACTATGGCTTTGTGTGAGGCGTTTTAACGCACTGTTATACCGTTTCCCTAGGGTGTCGCGGATCGCATCATCCTCTTTCCCCGTGAGGCGTAAGTTCAATGCGTCATTTTTGACTCGCTTGTCCCAAATCGCATCAAGCTCCGCTTGATTTGCCGCCCATGGTCGCTCAGTACGATCCAGTACCATGCTCTCATCTGTGGAAAAATCAAACGGTTTATCGAGTACTTTTAAAGCGTACTGATAGCGTTCAAAGCGCTTTTTGAGAACCCGGTTATAAATCGCATACGCGGCTTCTGTTTCACCCGCCTTTAATTGGTCATCTAAACGATCTTCCCAACGCGATAGCGTGTCGACATCATCCTGAGTCAAAAAGACACGGTTGTAGTCGAGCGTTTCAAGGTAGCGTTTAAAAATAGCCGCTGAGAACGCGTCATCGAGCGTAAACTGCTTGTAGTGCGATCGGGTAAAACGAGATGTTACCCGCTTAGAAGCGGTTTCGTGTTGAGGTTCTGCAGAGAGTGAAGGTAACTCACTGAGTTGAAAATCGGCCTCTACGGCCTGGGCAGATGCTGCCAGCATGAGGCTGGCAGCAATCGCCGAAACGCGGCGTCGACAAAACATGCGTCGAGGAGTCTCCTTTAGGCGCTGAGGTGCTCCGCTTTTACTAACATGGTTAATCCGTTAGTTAGGCGAACCCGCACCTCATCCTTATTAATTTCAACAATGGTCGCAGGTAAATTACCATTGCCCATGTTCACATTTACGTCTTTGCCTACGACAACGTCGTTGGCGCTGAGTTCGCGACGTGGCTCACTCTCTTTCTTAGTCATTTTAGCGGGCTTTGGTTTACTTGTACGGCCTTTTGCCGATTGCGCTGCCGCTTTTTTGCCTTTGGCTGGCGCTTTTTCACCGTTTTTCGCCTGAGACTCCGCTTTTTTCGCCTGTTGTTGCTTACGACGCTCAGCGGCCCGTGCTTTGCTTTCTGCTAGAGCCTGAGCCGCATGATCAATATGCTCTTGCTCTAACTCGCCGCACGCATTGCCATCTAAATCGACGCGTGACGCACCGGGTTTCACGCTGTGCAGATAACGCCAGGAAGACGTGTACTGACGAAGCGCGGCGCGCAATTGGGTTTTGCTTACCTTGGGATCGCCGTCAAGACGAGTCGCAAGATCTTGAAAAATACCAATTTTTAATGGCTTGGCTTCGCCTTCAACAGTAAAACATTTAGGGAAACGTTCAGCAATATAGGCAATGACTTCTTTGCTGTTCGCGAGCTTTTCAGTATTTTCCATGTTTTTTCCTGGCCTGCTGCAGCAAACTGCAGCAGCGTATCTACGTGTATTTAAGTATGAAAGTGGTGCGTATTATAGATACCTGATATTAAAAAACTACCAAGATTGGCGAAATCATAAGTGTTTTTGCATTTCTTTGACCAAGGTAGCCAGCCCATGCTCATCTTCTTGGTCAAATCGACCGATACTTGGACTATCAATATCGAGTACCGCATGCCGTTGTCCGTTGACGTGCACTGGCAGAACAATTTCAGCGTTACTGGCGGCATCACAGGCGATATGTCCTTCAAAAGCATGGACATCTTCAACTCGCATGACAATATCTTGTCGATAAGCCGCACCGCATACACCTTTATCAAAAGGAATACGAACACACGCGGGTTGGCCTTGAAATGGTCCAAGCACTAACTCGTCACCGTCATCAAGATAAAATCCCACCCAGTTGATATCGTCAAGTTGGCTATTTAGCAAGGCGCTCACATTAGCAAGCTTAGCGATAAGGTTAGGCTCACCTTCACATAAAGCCACCGCTTGTTGCGTTAACAAACGATAAAAATCCGCTTTGTTTTCCATAAATCACTGCATCTCAATCAACAAGACCATTACAATAGAAAGAATCTAAAGACATTTCAATTGAGTATCTTGATTTATGATCACTTGGCGCTGGCTTCTTGACCAAGCACGACCTCATCGAACGCGGCTAATCTGGGCAAACGTGGTCGCCATTGCTGCCACGCTCATCAGTGTGCCAATTCCGCTATTGATGCCATTGTTGGTCGACGAGGTGCTACTCGACAAACCCGATTGGGGGCTGTCGGTACTTAACACAATACTGCCACAAAGCTGGCAACAGGCTGCGTACTATATCGCTGCCGTCTTAGTGATCGTGGTATTGATGCGCACCATCAGCCAAGGGTTGAACATCTTACAAGGTCGCCAATTTACGCTGGTGGGTAAAGCCATCACCTATAAAATCCGTCAGCACCTGATTGCAAAACTCGGCCGTATCAGCATGCGAGAGTACGAACTTCGTGGCAGTGGCGGACTGACTTCTCACCTTGTCACCGATGTGGAAACCATCGATAAGTTTATCGGGACCACGCTGAGTAAATTTATTATCGGGATCCTCACTGTCACCGGGACAGCGGTGGTTTTGCTTTGGATTGACTGGCGATTAGGCTTGTTTATCTTATTGATTAATCCCATTGTGGTGGCGCTGAGTCGTGCCCTCGGCCAACGCGTAAAACACCTTAAAACGCGCGAAAACCGAGCCTTTGAACAGTTCCAACAGCGACTGGTCGATACCCTAGACGGATTATATCAACTTCGCGCCGCTAACCGAGAGCGGACCTATTTAAAGCAACTTGATGACAGTGCAAATGATATTAAAGTGAGCGCCGATAAATACGCGTGGCAATCTGAGGCGGCGGGTCGTCTTTCGTTCTTAATGTTTTTAGTCGGCTTTGAACTCTTTCGCGCGGTCGCGATGGGCATGGTCTTTTTTAGTGATCTTTCTATCGGCTTGATGTTTGCCGTGTTTGGCTATCTATGGTTTATGCTCGGGCCAGTTCAAGAGCTACTCGGGATCCAGTTTGCGTGGTATAGCGCCAAAGCAGCGATGACTCGGATTAACGAGGTCTTGCAATTACCCGAAGAAACTCGGCGTCCAGAGGGGATCGATCCAGGCGAGCTCGTTTCAGGGAGGGAGAACCCGCAAGCAATCGATGTTGAGATAGATAATCTTCACTTTGCGTATGATGATGACAAAGCGGTTCTCGATGGTCTCACCATGCAGATCCCAGCCGGACAACGCGTGGCCCTCGTCGGCGCAAGTGGGGGCGGTAAATCAACCCTCATTCAGCTGTTGTTAGGGCTCTACCCTGTAGAACAGGGTGATATTCGCTTTAATGGCCATTCCATTCATGACATCAATATGGATGCGCTTCGTCATCAAATTGCCGTGGTATTGCAACAGCCCATACTGTTTAATGATACTTTAAGAAATAATTTAAGTCTGGGGCGTAAGTTTGATGATGCGACGCTCTGGCAAGCGTTGGAGCGCGCACAGCTGGGCGATGTCGTGAATCAGCTGACTCAAGGCTTAGAGACCCCACTGGGACGCCAAGGGGTGCGCTTATCAGGCGGTCAGCGCCAGCGTGTTGCAATTGCGCGTATGCTGCTCGGCGACCCTAAACTGGTGATTTTAGATGAAGCCACTTCGGCACTCGATACCGCCACTGAACGCGCACTGCATCAAGCAATGCAAACCTTTTTAGCTGGTCGTACGACACTGATTGTTGCACATCGGCTGTCAGCGGTTAAAGAAGCCGATCTGATTTATGTGCTCGATGAAGGTCAGGTCAGTCAACAAGGGACACACACCGAACTGGTGAATGCACCCGGTGTTTATCAAACCTTATATGGACAACTCCAACAGGTAGCAGGGAAATAATCGTGAGAACGCAACCACCAGACAACACCCTGTCGGCATCTTATCCAAGTCAGATAAGGTGCCCGGGTTGTGATCGGGTGCTACAAGGCTGTCAAACGGGTTATGACCATCTTGCCATTTGCCCACGCTGCGCGACCAAACTCGCACAGGGTCGACGCTTATCATTTAATAGTGAAATCGCGTTAACCTTGACGATACTTATCCTTTTCTTGCCAGCCCATCTCCAACCTTTGCTATCGATAGATTTATTAGGCTCAACGATCAACGCCTCCGTATTGACTGGTGCTGTACGCCTTTGGTCCGACTTTCCTTTTGTGGCTGCGCTCGTGGTGATTTGTGCCTCTCTAGGGCCACTTATCTTTACCAGCGCTTTACTCACTTTACACCTTGCACGACGACGTCAAGCGATTCGGTGCTTTCGTCTTGCGGTCAAGGTAGTTGACCATAGTCGTCATTGGGTCATGGCGGATGTTTTGATGGTCAGTTTGGCCATCGCTTGTTTTAAAATTCAAGACTATGCCTCCCTGCATTTCTCCATCGGCCTCGCCTGTTACGCGGTTATCCAGATCTTGCTCTCTGTGCTGCTGGTCAGAGTGAATACACAAAGATACTGGGATACATTTTCTTTAGCTGCGACACCATCGGATAACACGTCCACACTCATTCGTTGTGGTCACTGTGGCTTAACACAGACCGCAGACCAAGGCGCGTGCCAGCGCTGCCACCAGCCTCTTTATCGGCGTGTCATTCGCAGTGAGCAAAAGACATGGGCATGTTTGATCACAGCCAGTATTTTTTTGTTTCCAGCCAACGTGTATCCGATCTCAATTTTATTTTCTAACGGTATTCGGCTTGAAGACACCATCTTCTCTGGGGTGGCGAGCTTAATCAATAATGGCATGCCTGGTATTGCCGTGATCATTTTCACCGCCAGCATCATCGTTCCAGTGGCCAAGATCTTGGGGCTAGGATTAATACTAATCAGTTTTCGGCGCCGCACTGCCATTACACCTCGTCAGCATATGTGGCTATATCGTGGGGTTAAGTGGATCGGAAAATGGTCAATGATGGACTTATTCGTCATTGCATTTATGGTGGCATTAATTGATCGTGGTCGCATTATGGACTTTACCCCCGGGCCGGGCGCCATCGCGTTTGGCATTGTCGTGGTATTAACCATGCTCGCCACCGAATTTCTTGATACGCGTTTGATATGGGATCATCATGAGCGACAAACAAGACCTACCCTCACCGATAATTAAAACCACCTATGGCCTGTCTCCACTATGGATACTCCCTATACTGGCGCTAGGTTTAGCCGCATGGTTGGTGTTTCAGTCAATCAATGAAGCCGGGCAACGGATCCAGATTCTTTTTAGTGATGCACAAGGATTAGAGGCTGGGCGGACCATTATCCGCTATCAAGGGCTGGAGGTCGGCAAGGTGCGCAATATTACCTTGGCTGACGATCTTGATGGTATTTATGTCGATGCCAATATCTATCCAGAAGCCACACAGCTTTTAACTTCCGGGACAGAATTTTGGCTGGTCAAGCCTCGCGCCTCCATCACTGGGATCAGTGGCTTAGAAACCTTAGTATCCGGTAACTACATTGCTTTGCAGCCAGGAAAAGGTGAGCCTCGCCTGACATTTACCGCACGCGACGAGCCACCGACAGATATGGCCGAAAAGGCGGGGACGACGGTGAAACTGCGAGCACCGACCCTGGGTTCTCTTAATGTCGGCTCTCCCCTTTATTACCGTAAAATTCAAGTCGGCGAGGTTTATAGCTATCGGCTCGACAGTGACGCGCAAGGCGTGACGCTCTCGGCGTTGATTGAACCCCAATTCGCACACTTACTAAAAGAGCAGACACGTTTCTGGTCGGTCAGTGGGCTTAAAACACGAATCGATGCTTCTGGCGTTGAACTCGAATTAGATAGCGTGGCAAGTTTAATTGCGGGAGGCATTGCGTTCGACTCTCCCGATAACAGCCCTCGTTCGGATGCGAATCAGCCATTTCAATTGTATTCGAGTCTCGCGCATGCCGCGCGGGGGCAAACATTAAACATCTCTTTACCCGCTGATCACGGTCTGCCGGGCCGAGGCACACGGATCACCTACCAAGGATTAGAAGTGGGTGAAATTACGCGTATTGAGATCACAGACAATTATCCTGGTCCTATCGCCACCGCCAAACTCGATCCCAGTATGACCTGGCTACTGAACAAAGACACGCGTATAAAAATCGAGCAACCACAAATTGGCTTTGATGGCTTGAAAAACATCGGTAACCTCGTACTTGGCAATTATTTATCGATTGAGCCAGGTTCTGCGGACGCAGATTCCGTTACATCGGACCATCTATTCACCGCTGCCAACCGCCATCAACAACGTAAACAACAAGACAATGCCTTAACCGTCACCCTGACCGCAGACGATGCCTATGGGCTCTCTCAACATACAAAAGTGTTACACCGCGGCATAGAGGTCGGCTTTATTGACCATATCGGCTTCAATGAAAGTGACAATGTTACGATAGATGTGGTGATCGACCCGCAATATCGTCACCTCGTAAAACAAGCATCGCAATTTTTCATCCTTGGCGGCATTACTGGTGAGCTAACGGGTAAAGGGCTCGACGTGGTTGTGCCTGCAATGGAACAAATTGCCGATCCGGCGCTTAGCTTCACCAGCGAGGGGGCGAAAGGCGCCAACGATACCTATCCGCTTTACACGTCATCCATTCAAGCAAAACATGCCAACCAAAGCGCACAAGGCCAAACGCGCTTTACGCTTGTCGCTGACCGCTTACCCAGTATCAGTGAAGGTAGCCCCGTGATGTATCGTAACTTTATTGTCGGTCAAGTGGAGGGTTACCAATTAAACGGTCAGAGCGTCACCATCGCCATCGCTATCAATAACCGCTACAAGCACTTAATTCATCGCAATACAGTGTTTTGGAACCAATCCGGACTGGATATCAAAGCCAATTTACGTGGCGTTGAAATTAATACAGGCTCGGTCCGTTCGCTACTCAATGGTGGCATCGCGTTTGGCGACATGCCGGGGATCAGTAATCAACGCAACGGAGAGTGGAAGCTCTACCCTTCCAAACAAGACGCAGCCCAATATGGTGTTGATATTATGCTGACAGTCGACCAAGCCAATGGGGTAAAAGTAGGCAGTGCGATTCGCTATCAAGGCGTCGATGTGGGTGAAGTGATCGACATGTCGCCAGATTTCAGCCAGGAGAAGGTGCGTATACAGGCAAGGGTCTACCCGAAATATAAACGCGCATTGGCGCGTCAAGGGAGTTACTTTTGGTTGACGCAACCTGTACTAAGTCTGACCAAGACCGAAAACTTAGACTCTTTATTTGGAACTTATATCTCCGTCGAGCCCGGCCAAGGTGAGTTTTCCCAGCAGTTTGTCCTGCATGAGACGCCAAAGTATCCGCAAGGACTCACTTTGATATTAGAAAGCGATGCGCGCCATTCAGTGACCCGAGGTACGCCTGTGTTGTATCGAGAAATAGAAGTAGGCACTGTCGCTAAAATAACACTGGGTGAACTCGCTGATCGCGTTTTATTCGAGTTACACATTGCTCCCGACTATGCCTATTTAGTACGCGAGAACTCTGTATTTTGGAATCAATCAGGCGTGGATGTCTCGATAGGATTAACCGGTGCCGATTTAAAAAGCGGAACCATTGATAGTTTGCTAAAAGGCGGGATTGCTTTCTCAACCCCTGAGGAAAAGCCGCTTCAGCCTATCGCTCAGGATCAACAGCATTTTTTACTCCATGATGAAGGAAAAACCGCATGGAAAGCGTGGCGGACAAGGATTCCCAAGCCATGATCCCCAGGGTATCGCGCGTCTGTCGCGATACCCTTTTATCTTCATTTCCACGCCCGCATTATTTTCTTCATGCGCTGGAAAATCACTAATGACAAACTACACTATAATAAACAAAGTTAAATTGGCATCGGGCTCCAATGAGCCTTTTCCCTAAGCCCGGAACAGGACGTACCGGGCATTTTTTTGTCATGTTAATCGAACTTAGTTAAGTAAATGCCATCGTGTTCGATCCGGATTTGTCGCTGCTTATACAAGCCACCCAGTGTCTTTTTAAAGGTTGCCTTGCTCGTACGAAACAAAGCAAAAATAGCATCAGGCGAACTTTTATCATTCAGCGGTAAGAAGCCGTCTTTGTTTTCCAGCGTACGTAAGATTTTATCGCCTAACTCATCGACCCGGGCTTTACCTGGTTTTTGTAGCGATAAATCCATTTTGCCATCGTCGCGTACATGTTTGACGTAGGCGCTGAGTTTTTTGCCAATAAACAACTTACCAAACGCTTCAGCGCGATAAATCAGTCCCCAGTGTTGATTGTCGACCACACACTTATAGCCCAGATCGGTGTTATCCGTGATCAGTACCGTGACTTTATCTCCCTGTTGCATTTTGGGCTGTGCGTCGCTAATAAACTTATTAAATTTACGACTCGCCACAATGCGCCCTGATGCATTGTCGGTATAAACGCGCACAACATACGGTTTGCCCTCTTCCATACGCGTGCGTTGCTCACTAAATGGCACCAGCAAGTCTTTACTCAACCCCCAGTCAACAAACGCGCCCACTGAGTTCACCCCAACACAACGCAAGGATGCAAACTCACCCACTTGCACATAAGGCGTTTCGGTGGTCGCTATGATGTCATCTTCAGAATCGAAATAAATAAACACATCAAGGTCGTCGCCAAGCTGAGTATTCTGCGGTACATAACGCTTGGGGAGGAGAATATTGCCGTAGTCATCTCCATCCAGAAACACCCCAAAGTCTACCTGTTTGACCACAGTAAGCGTATTAAATTGGCCTAGTTTAATCATTGTCTCAACACGATAAAAAATAATGCCCCCAAGTATACGCAATTTGCACGTAAGATGCGTTGTTGATCCGACGCGTCGCAGAAAAAATACCCTTACTTTCTGTCTCTTGTTAGTCGTCGTAACCCTGTTAGGCTGGCTAAAGCAAATAAGGGGGAAACATGGCAGTATTTAATGGCGAACACATTCGGTTTAGTTTTAGCCAGTTGGGCAGCGCATTCGGTAAGTCCGTTACACCAACGCCGCTAGATAACGGGCGAATTTTAACCTATGACGCCACCTTGGCGGAAAAACTCGGCTTAACCGATGCAGACATCAAAAGCGATACCTTTCGCGCGTTATTATCGGCAGAGCAACCCTTGGCCGGCCGCACGCCTTTTGCCATGAAATACACGGGGCACCAGTTTGGTCAATACAATCCAGCGCTCGGTGATGGGCGTGGCGTATTACTGGGCGAGTGGCGTGATAACAGCGGCACACTGTGGGATTGGCATCTAAAAGGGGCCGGTAAAACACCTTATAGTCGCCATGGTGATGGTCGGGCCGTGTTACGATCAACGCTCCGTGAATACTTAGCCAGTGCAGCAATGCGCGGACTTGGCATCCCAACCACGCACGCCCTCGCCATGGCCACGAGCGACACGCCCGTCATGCGTGAGCGAATGGAAACCGCAGCAACGTTATTGCGGGTGACAGAAAGCCATGTCCGTTTTGGTCATTTTGAGTATTTATTTTTTAGCCAACAACATGACGCGCTGCGTACACTGGCCGACTATGTAATTGCGCGTCATTTCCCTGAACTTGCCAAAGCCGAGCAACCGTATGCGGCATTGCTGCAAGAAATTGTCGAGCGCACCGCTGGAATGATCGCTCAATGGCAAGCCGTTGGTTTTAACCATGGCGTGATGAATACCGACAATATGTCGATCCTGGGCCAAACCTTTGACTATGGCCCCTACGCATTTTTAGATGATTTCAATCCCAGCAATATTTGCAATCATACGGATCACACCGGACGCTACGCCTTCAACCAACAACCCGCCATTGGACTTTGGAACCTCTCCGCATTGGGTTACGCATTCACGCCACTTCTCGACAGCGCGGTGATCAACGACATTCTTGGCGGCTATGAACATCATTTGCAAGTGGCATACAGCAAAGCAATGCGTGATAAATTGGGCTTATCGGACGCACAGCAGGGTGATAGCCATTTATTTAATGCGCTCTTTTCATTGCTTGAGAGCGAAGGTGTCGATTATACCCTTTTCTTTCGCCGGCTCAGCGAGATTGAAAACGACGCCCTACTCACCGCACCAAGCCTCAGTCAGTTTTCAGACATGATTGCCGATACCGACAGCTTGAGTGAATGGCTAAGCGATTACCATCAACGTATCCATCATCTTGATTCGCTTGAACGACTAAACCGTATGCGAGCAACAAACCCTGGATTTATTTTGCGTAACTCTCTGGCTCAGCAAGCCATTGATGCCGCAGAACAAGGTAACATGCAACCTACGCACGATCTTATCACTGTATTAGCCGCTCCCTTTGATGCACATCCGGCATTGGCCCATCTCGCACAACGGCCCGCGGAAGAAGACAAAGATCTCACCTTGAGTTGTTCATCCTAGTGCTGAGTATTAAACACACAGATTGATCAAGGGATTGAGTGACAGGGTAACATAATAACCTTCATTCAATCCGTCAATCATCGTCACGCGTAACCTGTTGGTAGGCGTGACACCTTGCCGCTCTGGAAGAAAAAATCCAACAGATATCACATTGATGCTTTCACAGGCCGCTTTTTTTGCTATCTTACTGGCTTCGCAACAGATAAAAATGTGAGGAAGGCTGTCCTCTATGCCACTGAAAACCGACGAGCTTCGAACCCGTGTGGTCGATACCATGCCTACGCCTGCAGAGGTGGAAGCTGCCCACCCCGTTACTGACAGTGTTGCTCACCACATAACCACCGCACGACGTGCGATTAGCGATATTCTCAATGGCCGAGACCCTAGACTACTCGTGATCGTCGGCCCTTGCTCGATTCACGATCCAGCCGCGGCCCGTGATTACGCAGCAAAGCTCAAAACCCTAGCCGATCAATACACAGATCAATTATTGGTGGTGATGCGCACCTATTTTGAAAAGCCGCGCACCGTTGTCGGTTGGAAAGGCTTGATCAACGATCCCCACCTCGACGGTAGCGGCGACATTCGTGCGGGGCTATTCACCGCGCGTGAGTTACTGCTCGATATCAATAAAATGGGTTTACCGACGGCGACCGAGTTTCTCGATATGATTACCGGTCAGTATATTGCTGACCTAATTAGCTGGGGCGCGATCGGCGCTCGAACGACCGAATCCCAAATTCATCGCGAGATGGCGTCAGCGCTCTCAAGCCCTGTTGGGTTTAAAAATGGCACCGACGGTAATATTACTATTGCCGTCGACGCGATTCGTGCGAGCCGTGAATCGCATTTGTTCTGCTCGCCGGACAAACATGGCGCCATGACAATCTATCGCACTGCCGGCAACCCTGACGGCCATGTTATTTTGCGCGGCGGACACCAGCCGAATTATCACGCGCATGATGTACAGGCAGCCGCGAACACGCTGGCAGGTTTTGGCTTACCTACCAAGCTTGTGGTTGATTTTAGCCATGGTAATTGCCAAAAGCAGCACCGTCGTCAATTAGAGGTGTGTGCAGACATTGCCGCGCAAATCCATGGTGGCGAGCAAGCGATCGCTGGCATTATGGCTGAGAGTTTTTTACAAGAAGGTAATCAAGCAATGGGGAGTGCCGATTCACGCACCTATGGTCAGTCGATTACCGATCCTTGTCTCGGCTGGGAAGATACCGAAAAGGTTTTGGCTCAACTTGCCAACGCTGTCATGGCGCGAAAAAATACATAACCATTGATTGAACATGGGCATGTCCAGAGCATGCCCCTAACTAGGATGAGACTATGCCTTCATTTGATATTGTGTCTGAAATTGACAAAGTGGAACTCAAAAATGCCGTTGATAATGCCAATCGTGAACTGGCAACACGGTTTGATTTTCGTGGTGTGGAAGCCAATTTTGACTTGGATAAAGAAGCGGTAAAAGTGATTGCTGAGGCTGACTTTCAAGTGAATCAAATGATGGATATGCTTCGCAGCAACTTGGCCAAGCGTGGCGTTGATGCACGCGCGATGGATATTCAGGAAATGGTCCATTCCGGCAAGAGCTTTTCACAACAGGTGAAGTTCAAAAATGGCATTGAGACGCCAGTAGCGAAAAAGATCACCAAAGCGATCAAAGATGCCAAGATGAAGGTCCAGACGCAAATTCAAGGTGAGCAAGTCCGTGTTACCGGTAAGAAACGCGACGATTTACAGGCTGTAATTCAATTGATCAAAGACAGTGATTTTGAGCAACCTTTTCAGTTTGAGAACTTCCGCGACTAACGGTTTAAGCCTCGAACTATCTAAAAGCGGGCGCCTGAAGCGCCCGTTTTTATTCTTTGTGATGCCCCGCGCTACTTGTAGTTATTTTTTATCTCATCGAGCGTGCCATCCATGATCGCCTGGTCAACGCCTGCTTGCAGTTTTTCAACATAGCTGTCTGGTGTATTGTTACTTAGACTGTAATAAAGCTGTGATTCATTTAACACATGCACCACCTCAAACTGGCTGGTATCGATATTACTCTGGCTCATGATATACGCACTCACATTTTCTTCATAAGCCCACATATCTATCCGCCCAGCGGCTAATTGTTTTGCCAACAAGTCCGGTTTCGGGGATAAACGAATTGATTTCTTGCCAACGCCCATCGTTTCTAATAGGTGTTGACCCACATCATCTCGTACCACGCCAACTTTGTAGTCAGCAAAGTCACTCGCGTTATTGATTGTTATCTCTTTGCTTTTTGGCGCCCAAACCACCACTTTGGTATCGGTAATGGGCCCAACCCATTTAAACTTATCTTCACGCTCTGCGGTGCGTGTGGTTGAAAAAAGGACCGTATTGGGTTCAGACAACGCGGTCGCATAACCACGCGCCCACGGTTGCAATTTCACTTGATCACGGCTAATTGGCTCACCCGCCGCCTTAGTCGCAGCCTCTAGAAAATCAACGGCAATCCCTTTTAACTCACCACGCTCTTCATAATTGAACGGGGGATACACCTCTGTAATATAATCTAAATCGCTTAAATTAGCAGCGAGAGTCGTGGTCGAAAAAACCAGCAAGCTGGCGGCAATAAGTGACTTCATTGGACTACCTCTTTTTACCTTCCATTAAATGTGTACAGCCAACATCTTTATTATTAGCTTTCAATCAATTGCTGTCGGTCACCGAGTAGCAAGTTTAAACCGCACTGCGTTGTGGCCTACAGGCAAAGTGTAGACCCCTCGCTCTTCTCTTGCGCAACTTTGCTAATACCCACACCGCACATTGAGGTAAAAAAGTTGAATTAGGTCACCATTCATGCCTAAACTTTACCCTTTATTGCAAATCGCCTGGGGCTATCGCTACCTAACGCACAAAAAGCGTTCGGCAAAGGACATAAAAACGCCACGAAGGCACATGATAACGCCCAACATTCGTCATCGACCCAACGAAAAGAACCATCGAGTCTGATCATTCATGAATAATCAAAAACGTCCTCTTTATATCCCCTACGCGGGGCCAGCTCTGCTAGAAACGCCACTATTAAACAAAGGCAGCGCATTCAGTGTTGAAGAGCGTAAGTTCTTTAACCTTGAAGGATTATTGCCAGACGCGATAGAAAGCATTGAAGAACAAACCGAGCGCGCCTATCAGCAATACCAACGCTTCGAAAACGATATCGATAAGCATATCTATCTTAGAAATATTCAAGATACCAACGAAACGCTGTTTTACCGACTGGTATCGAACCACATCACCGAAATGATGCCTATCATCTATACCCCCACGGTTGGGGCGGCGTGTGAGAACTTTTCCAATATTTATCGCCGCGGACGCGGGTTATTTATTTCTTATCCAAATCGCGATCGTATTGATGATGTTTTAAACAATGCGTCTCGTCACAATGTCAAAGTGATAGTGGTCACCGATGGAGAACGGATTCTGGGATTAGGCGACCAAGGGATCGGTGGCATGGGCATCCCTATCGGAAAGCTATCGCTCTATACCGCGTGCGGTGGGATCAGTCCGGCTTATACGCTTCCCATTGTTCTGGATGTAGGAACTAATAACCCACAACGGCTCTCCGATCCCATGTATATGGGATGGCGCCACACTCGGATTAGCGGCCAAGAGTACGATGCATTTATTGAAGAGTTCATCCAAGCAGTACAGCGCCGCTGGCCTGAAGCATTGATCCAATTTGAAGATTTCGCGCAAAAAAATGCCATGCCAATCCTAGAACGCTATAAAGACAAGGTGTGCTGCTTTAATGATGATATCCAAGGGACGGCAGCAGTCACCGTGGGCTCATTAATTTCCGCGTGTAAAGCGGCTGGCACCAAGTTGTCTGAACAGCGGATCACCTTTTTAGGCGCGGGCTCTGCCGGTTGTGGTATTGCAGAAGCTATCATTGCACAAATGGTCGCGGAGGGCATTTCAGATGCACAAGCTCGCTCACGCGTGTATATGGTCGATCGCTGGGGTCTATTAGTCGATGCAATGCCAAACTTGCTCGACTTCCAACAAAAGCTGGTACAAAAAAGCGAGGCACTAGCGGAGTGGCAGCTAGAAGATAGCAACATCTCACTATTAGACGTGGTTCGAAACGCGAAACCCACCGTGCTCGTCGGCGTATCGGGGGCACCAGGGTTATTCACTGAAGATGTCATTAAACAAATGCATGCCACCTGTCCACGCCCTATTATTTTTCCTTTATCTAACCCCACGAGCCGGGTCGAGGCGACGCCATTTGATATTTTGCGTTGGACCGATGGTCAAGCGCTAGTTGCCACAGGAAGTCCATTTGAGCCCGTCCGTTTAGATAATGGCAAAACCTTCCCCATCGCACAGTGTAACAACAGCTATATTTTTCCAGGCATCGGGCTTGGCGTATTAGCCGTCGGGGCTTCTCGTGTTACCGATGGCATGCTAATGGCCTCATCGCGAGCACTATCCGAATGCTCTCCTCTGGCGAAGCGAGGGATCGGCGCCCTGCTCCCACCGTTGGAGGATATTACCCAAGTATCAAAACGCATTGCGTTTGAGGTGGCTAAAGAAGCGATTGTTGAAGGCGTCGCCGCCGAGCTCTCTGATGAGGCACTGAAAAAGCGCATCGAGGAGAGTTTTTGGTCACCTGAATACCGCGCTTACAAACGCACCTCATTTTAACCAAAGACTGACAGAAAAAGCGCCTACTCAGGCGCTTTTTTTGCTACCATTCCATCTACTTGCCGCACCCGCTATTATCGAGTGCTGTCCGTCAAAAAAGGGATACAACGCACCATGGCTCTCCGGCGCCTCGTTCGTCAGGCGATAATCACATCGGCTATACTCACAGCCCTTACTGTTATTCTCATGGCGGCTAGCGATATCGCAATCACGCTTAACGCCAAAGGGCGTGTCTATAAAGATGTCGATGTCTTGCCCAAAAGACAAGTGGGGCTCGTACTCGGCACCAGTAAATATATCGGCAAAACCTCAAATCCTTATTACACCTATCGCATTGAAGCGGCTGAGGCGCTTTATCATGCAGGAAAGATTGACCACCTGCTTCTTAGCGGCGACAACGCTCATCGGTCGTATAACGAACCCTGGACGATGAAACGAGATTTACGCGAGAGGGGCATCGCGGAAGAGGCGATCCATCTTGACTATGCCGGCTTTCGGACACTCGATTCCGTTGTTCGCGCCAAGACGGTTTTTAGTCTTGCTCGTTTTACCGTCATCACGCAGCAATTTCATTGTGAACGTGCGCTGTTTCTTGCGGATGTAAACGATATTGATGCCATCTGTTACGCGGTACCAAGCCCCAGAGGCTGGGCCGGTACCAAGATCCGCGCCAGAGAAATACTGGCACGCACTAAAGCGGTACTAGACAGTTTTATTCTCAATGTGAAACCAAAATTTACCGGACCTAAAGCACCGATAGATGGCCTCTCAAACCGATAACTCCCTTCTGACGTTATGACCAAGCGTTCTGCCATCGATGCTGCCCGAATCACAATTTTTACATTGTTTTAATCATTTGTTTAAAAACCTGCCTGCAATCGATTAACACCCTGACCAATAAAGCGTATATTAGCCATCGCTTGGTAAACTGTTATGCCTTGTTTTTGCTTATAAATCCCCGTTATCAAGCGAATCACACAAATATTATAAATGAGTACAATACCTGATAACGTTTGTAAAAGGACGCCCTATGAACCTGCAATCCCTTTATTTACACTCCTGGAAGCTCGATCGAAAAGCCTGGATTTTATTGGCTGATATTGCGTTGTTTTTCGTTTTATATCACAGCTTACCTTTTGCCGCCGACGTAACAACTGGCCTCAGCTTACTGGTCTTTATCGCCGTGCTTTGGCTCACCGAAGCCATCCATGTCAGCATGACAGCGATATTGGTGCCGATCATGGCAGTGGGTCTCGGTGTGTTTGAAACACCGGCGGCGTTGTCAAACTTTGCTAATCCTATTATCTTTCTGTTTCTAGGTGGGTTTGCATTAGCGGCGGCATTGCAAGCTCAAGGGCTCGATCAAGCGATTGCCAATAAAGTATTAACCATCGCCCAAGGAAAAATGTCAGTGGCAGTCATGATGCTCTTTGGTGTCACCGCCGGTCTATCGATGTGGATCAGTAATACAGCCACGACAGCAATGATGCTTCCTTTGGTACTCGGTATCTTACATAAGGTGAATAATCAAAAAGATCATGGCACCTATGTTTTCGTTCTGTTAGGGATTGCTTACTGTGCCAGTATCGGTGGCATCGCGACCATTGTCGGTAGCCCACCAAATGCCATCGCCGCTGCAGAAGCTGGGTTGAGTTTCGCAGACTGGATGAAGCTCGGACTGCCTGTCACGCTTATCCTACTGCCAGTGGCTGTTGTTGTGTTGTATTTTTTAACCAAACCGAATCTTAACTACAGCTTTGATGCCGACAAACGCGGTTTTGAGTGGACCACGCCACGTTTAATAACCATTGCTATCTTTGCGCTTACGGTGTCGGCGTGGATCTTCAGTAAACCCTTAAATGCCATGCTCGGTGGTCTCAGTAAATTTGACTCGATCGTCGCGCTGTCTGCGATCGTATTACTGGGTGCTGCCCGAGTGGTAAAGTGGAAGGAAGTGGAAAAAACCGCAGATTGGGGCGTTCTATTATTGTTCGGTGGCGGTATTTGCTTAAGCAACGTACTCAAAGAAACAGGCACCAGTGTATTCTTGGCGAATCACCTCAGTAGCGCGCTGACCGGCTCCGGGTTGTTCTTTACCATGCTTGGTGTCGTCGCGTTTGTTATATTCCTCACAGAGTTTGCCAGTAACACCGCCAGCGCCGCACTGTTAGTTCCCGTCTTCGCGACCATTGCAGAAGCCTTAGGCGTGTCCCCCGTGGCACTATCGGCGTTAATTGCCATTGCAGCATCCTGTGCCTTTATGCTTCCCGTTGCCACCCCTCCTAACGCCATTGTGTTTGGATCTGGGCATATTGAACAACGTGATATGATGCGGGTTGGTATGTACTTAAACCTTGTTTGTATTGTGGTTCTTGCCATTTTTACCCGTTTATTCTGGTAATCTCGCTCACTACCTGGCATTTGCGCCAGGTAGTGTTTTTCGCGTCTTCTCGTCTATCAAAATTGTTTCAATTGAGTTTCAGGTTTACACTAGCGCAACGCTTAATAACCCGTAAACGACTATGGCATTTGCAGAAATTACTGGCTGGGGTAAATGTCTCCCGCCTGCTGTGTTGAGTAATGATGACCTCAGCACCATTTTAGAAACCAATGATGAATGGATCCGCTCGCGCACTGGCATCGAGGCGCGTCGAGTGAGTCATGTAGAAACCTCGGACTTAGCAACCGTTGCTGCCCATCGAGCCCTGGCGGCTGCAGGTATCGACGCGAGCCAGTTAGACTTATTGATTGTCGCGACATGCTCGCCAGATACCTTAATTCCTAACATCGCTTCAAAGGTTCAAGGAAATATTGGCGCCCTACGTGCAGCCGCTTTCGATATGAATGCCGCCTGTACTGGATTCCTTTATGGATTAGAAACGGCTACCAAAATGTTGCAAGCTGGCCATTACCAGCACGCACTGATTATTGGTGCAGAACACCTTACTTGGTACTTGGATTGGAGCAAACGCGATACCGCCGTGTTATTCGGTGACGGAGCGGGGGCAGTCGTGGTGAGCAAAAGCGATCAAGAAGTAGGCTTGTTGGATGCGCAACTCGGATGTGATTCAGCAGGAAGAGACGTATTAGCCATCCCGGCATTTGGCACCGCTATGGATCGTTTTGATCCCGACAATGGGCATTTTTCGTTTGACTTTATCGGTCGCGATATTTTTAAACGCGCGGTGAAAGGTATGGGCTCTGCGGCAAATCAAGTGCTTGCCCGCAATCAACTTAACGCCGACGATATCGATCTTGTTGTTCCTCATCAGGCGAATAAACGGATTATTGAAACCTTGTGTGAGCATGCCGGTATTGAACTGGATAAAGCATTTATCAATATCCAGCATTACGGTAATACGTCTGCCGCAACAATTCCTATCGCCTTGTGCGAAGCGGTAGAACAAGGCGTCGTCAAGCCGCACAGTCAATTGCTCACCGCGGCATTTGGCGCTGGGCTTACCTGGGGCGCAGGACTGATTCGCTGGGGTGAGCGAACCACACCTATCGCGCAATCAAATGCAGACCTACCACCCACCGATAAAACGGCACTCGAGCTATTAGACGACGCAATTAATCACTGTCAAAAGTCGAACAAGTAGCGACGCGCGAAGGCTAAGAGTCAAAAAGCCGACAATCAAGATGTCGGCTTTTTCTTAGCAGGGTTTCATTGAGGCATTAGGTTAGTTTCATTGAGCCATTAAGTCAGATGCAAGAATGCCGCGCCACGCACTCCACCCGCATCGCCATGCTGTGCTTTGACTATATCAGGCGCATTTGCCGCTGACAGTAAATGCTGAGGTAAGCGCTCGGAAATGGCGTCATAAAGCTCATCAAAATTAGATAAGCCGCCGCCAAGCACAACCATGTCAGGATCGAACGCAGTTAAAATACCGCCTAAAGACATTGCCAACACATCAAAAAAGCACGCTACAAATGCCACTGCATCGGATTCACCCGCTCGGTAGTTTTCGATAATCTCAATCGCTGATAGAGGCTGATAAAAGTGGCCATACAATTGTTCGAATCCGCGCCCTGATAGGTAATTATCTAAGCATCCTTTGTTGCCACATCCACAATCAAACATCGGTGGGTGATCACCAAGACGCAACCAAGCATCAATCGGCATCCGCATATGACCAACCTCGCCAGCCATCTGGTTTTTACCATTAATCACCTTACCGTTAATGACTAAACCACCACCAAAGCCAGTGCCAAGAATTAAACCCAAGACTGTTTTCGCCGACTGCGCTTGCTCATCCCAGGCTTCCGATAACGCGAAACAGTTAGCATCATTACTGATACGGACTTCTCTACCAAGGCGTGCTTCTAAATCTGCACGTAGCGATTGTCCATTGGCTGCAGGCACATTGACGGTTAAAACCGTTCCATCTTCTGCTTGTGAGCCAGGAATACCAATACCAATGGTTCCCTGCTCTCCCCATTTAACATCGTATTTTTCTACCAATTGGACGATGGTTTCAACCAACGCCGCATAATCCTGCGTGGGGGTTGGATGACGTTCGGTCGCAATACGATTGAGTTGTTTGTCAAACGCGCCGAACTCAATTTTTGTGCCGCCCACATCAAAGCCGTAATACATGGCTAAGTCACCTTCGTGTTTGTTTGTCGTTATATAACCAGATTATCCACCAAAAATAGCCTCAAGTCCGTGATTCTGGCCAAGTTTCGTAGTTTTTTAACCAAACGTTAGCCATCGGCATTTTTGTGTCTTTCACATTAAGCCTGACGATGAAGCAGCAGGGACAACGCGTCTCGCTCTGGCAACGCCTTTTGTCGTTTACCTGCCATATAGCGCTCGCTAAATACATCAAACCATTGATTCAAATATGCGGCTGCCATTTGCTCTTGATTTGCGATCAGTGCCTCTGCAGCCACTTCTGCTGTTGCAAGCTGATTCTCGCCGTGAGCATCACGCACTTGATAGCGTGATAATGCCTGAGGTTGAATACTTAAAACCGGAAAACGATCAAGCCAAGGGCTCTTTCTGAAAATCTTTTTCGCTTCTCGCCAGGTCCCATCGATAATAATCAACAGCGGACGTTTACCTGACACGCCCACAGTCGGGACACTCACGACACGCTCAGGCGTCGTGTATTGAGACGGGAAAACCACAAAAGGTTGATAATCGGGATGGGACAGAATCGCTAACATCTCAGGGTCCGGCTCTGTTCGTGACCAAATAAACGCATAGGTATCGGCGATACAGTCAGCAATCAGCCGGCCGGTATTGCTTGGCTTCAAGACCTCATCGTCATACATCAGCAGCATAAAAGCGGCGTGTGTCTTGTGAGCCGTTCGGTGGGCGCAGATACAATAATGACGAACTAGCATGCACTGCTGACAACGATCAACCCCGGCACCACGGGCTAGATAAGGGCGGGTAGCACGCGAGAGGCGTGCTTTATAAAGGCGCTGAATCGCGTGATTCTGCTCTATTTTTGACATCGCTATTTTTGACATCAAAGTATCTAGGTTATTAGTGGCTGAGTACTAACGAAATTCAACCATGGCGCCATCAAATAAATTTTTGACTAGCGCCACATACTCTTCTAAAAAGCCCACTTGCTCCGCCGTGACAGGTTGCTCCCATCGCCCGGCTAAGACTTCTTCCATATCTTCAACCACACGATCGGCTTCACGGAGTATGGTAAACCTTAACGCGGATGAGAGCCCAGGGTTCTGCTCACAAATGGTCATGATGTTAGAGGCGACGAGATCGTGCACGATATCTGCAATGGTTTCATCGCCAATGGCTTCACCGGGTTGCTCAAAGACGGTGAGATTGAACGCAAAGTGCTCGATCAGTGCCTGATACCCGTCTGAATCTACTACCATGGTTACTTGTCCTTAGACTGTTCATATATCGCTATTGTATCGCGAACATCCGCGATGTGCGCCCCCAGAGGACGAAATTAGAAAGCGAGTCACGCTTCACAGCACATCACGTGCTTTATACTGTTTCCATGCACTTTATACGATTCGATGCATCTTGTACTATTCGATGCACCTTACATACGATTCCACACGCCTTATAGTATAAGATAGCATGCGCAATAACACGTACTGGCTTATTGCTCGTGTACATACAGTGGCAAAACTGTGAACGGTAAGCCTTTCTTGCTTATCCATGCCACACTTTACTCATGCAAACTGCTGACCCACTCTTCTTTGCAGTATAGCTTTGGTTTGCAGTGATGAAAATAAACCACACACTGAGCTGTTTTCACGGATACGCCCGAATCAATCGCTCACAAGGATGTAGGAAAAAACCATGAAGGTAAACCGTCCGCGCCCATTTAGTAAGAGCATTGTCAGCAAAATCGGATTAATCATGACGTTTATCACGCTGATGGTGCTCGGATTATCGGTTTCAAGCTATATCATGCAAGAGCGTGTCAATCGTGATGTAGAGCGCGCTACCCATCACGAAATTCCCAGCGCCATTATTACGATGCAGATGCTACGTTCGGTGAGCGACATGAATGCTAGCATGCTTAAATATGTCATGGGACGGCACGAATCGCTATCAGTGTTTCTAGAGAATCAACAAGACTTTGAAAACGCGCTAAAAGAACTAAAAACCATCAAACCCGATGAAAAACAACAACTCGAAAAAGTCAGTCAACTCTACGAACGCTTTCAACGCATCGCACATCAAAAAGTATTAACCGAGTTTGATCCGGTGGCTGAGCAATGGGCACGCAAGCAATTGATGCGATTATCCATTGATGTCGCTCGCCCAATTGATAACCTCGTTGCCGAACTCAAAGCCACCCAGGAGTTAAAGCAACCTGACAACTTAGCGGTATTACAATACCTTGACGAGCTCGTCGATGAAAACGGCGATATGCTTACCGAGCTAAATCAGTATTTAGAAGGTCGCACGAGTAGCCGTCAATACTTTATGGAAGATATGGTTACCTTTGAGCAATATTTGTCATTAACACAGTTCGAGCTTAATGACCCTGCCTCACTAAAAAAAATTGCGCGATTAAACAATCATTTTACTAGCTTTAAGCGCAGCGGTATTGCCATTTTTAACAATTACCAACCGAACGCGAAAGTCGCTGCCATGAAGGCAGTGCGCACGCTCAGCGATCATGAGTATCATGCGCTAGAGAATGCACTTTCCCGTTTTGCACAAGGCACAGGTAATGAAGTTACCCGCTCAATGACCGACTTACAATCTATTCTTCATTCCAATCAATTGAATCTTGGCTATTTATTGTTATTTATTTTGTTTGTCAGTAGCGGCATGTATTTTTATATTTATCAGTCTTTTACTCAGCCAATCGCCGCGCTGGCAGATTCGATGCAGCGACTGGTCGCGGGTGACATGACACCACCGTCTAGTCATTTTCAAGATAGAACCGATGAAGTCGGAAAGATTGCGCAGAGCTTAGTGATATTCCGAGCCCACATTATCTCGCGCAACCAAGCACGTGAGCAGTTGATAGCAGAAAAGGAACGAGCTGAAAGTGCATCTCGGGTTAAAGCGCAGTTTCTTGCCACCATGAGCCATGAAATACGCACCCCCATGAACGGGGTCATCGGGATGTTGGATCTACTGCGTCGCTCTTCGCTAACCCAATCCCAACACGGGTTGCTGAGCACAGTAAGAGAATCAGCCCTTTCATTGCTTTCGATTATTAACGATATTCTTGATTTCTCCCGCACCGAATCAGGAAAACTGCAGCTGGAGCAGGTTACCTTTTCTCTCTCTGAAACGGTTGATCAAGTGATGGACACGGTGAGCCACAATGCCAAAAAACAAAATGTGACATTGTCACTATTTATTGATCCTGAACTGCCTGACTCACTGATTGGCGATCCTAACCGGCTTAAACAGGTCCTTTATAACCTTGTGGGCAATGCAATTAAGTTTTCTGGCAGTCACCGTGACAAGCTGGGAAAAGTCGATGTCAAAATCACACCGTTCGACACAGGCACACCGGAAAAACAGGATTGAACGTCACAATAGCGGATAATGGTATAGGCATCAGCCCCGACAAATTAGACACCATATTTCAACCCTTTAACCAAGCGGAATCATCCACAACGCGTGAGTATGGTGGGTCCGGACTCGGGTTGGCGATTTGTAAAAATATTATCGATTTACTCGATGGTGAGATAACGGTTGAGAGTGAACAGGATAAAGGAACCGAATTTCAAGTTCGCTTAAGTTACACCACTGACAGATTGGGTGCACCTCATCCTGCGCCACTTAGTCGTGACGATATCGACACACTGTTTATTTACCTTGATTTACCCGACGGCGAGCTAAAACACGCCATCAACCTCTATCTCAATCATTTAGGTATTGCACATGCGACAGCTAATCCAAACGAGACGCTTATCCTACAAAAGGAGGCGTCAAGCACGCCTGCGCTTGTCGCTGCCAGACATGTTCTCTTGATCACTCAAGATACAAGTGACGAGACGCGTTTTGATGCGCTTGGGGTGAAACACATCATTGCGCTACGAGAGAAGCTGTCACTGAATACCCATCCTAACAAATACCTGGTCGAGCTTTTTGCCTCACCGCTCACTTATCGCCGCTTAGTGCATGGGATCCGTGTGTGTTTAGGCTTAGACAGCCCAGAGGTTAGCATGTTGGGGGAATCTCTCGAGCTAAATATTATCCCCGATATGCAAGCAAGAGAGCGCCATGGCAAATCGATACGTGGACATATACTGGTTGCCGAAGACAACCCCACTAATCAACGCGTTTTGACACAACAACTCCATTATCTCGGTTATCACGTTGTGATGGTTGATGATGGTGAACAAGCATTGCAGGCTTACCAAAGCACGCGCTTTGATCTGGTCTTAACAGACTGCCATATGCCCAATAAAGATGGTTATGCACTCGCAGCCGCATTGAGAGAGCAGCAGTCATCCACGGGATACGTCCCTATTATCGCTATTACTGCCAATGCACTCAGTGGTGAAGACGCACGTTGTTTTGCAGCGGGTATGGATGATTATATCACCAAGCCCATTGACTTAGAGCAGCTCGAAAGCCGCTTAAGTCACTGGCTTCACCAAGGTTCCCATTCAACCACCGACAAGGCGCAAGAGGAAACGTCTACCCTCTCTGTGCAACACGAGAGCTCGCCAACCGTTTTAGATTTAAGTGTTATCGAACGACTCTACGCCGGCCAGAAACACGCTTATCTTGATATCATTGCGATATTTCGCCGGCGCAGTTTACCGAGCATCAACACGCTGAGCCAGTTAGCGCCGCCGTTTACAGATTGGCAAGATATCAAAGACACAGCACATAAACAGAAGTCCGCGACAGGCAGTATTGGCGCAACAGAATTGCATCAAGCGTGCCTTGACGCCGAACATGCTGCCAACACACAGGACACACAAGCACTTGTCAAAGCGTTAGCGCAGATGCAAACGGCGATCATACGTCTGACTCGTGCGCTCGACACGCTTGAGACTTAATGTGTCCAACATCAAAAATAGTGAATCGGTGTGATCCCTTATCCGAATATCTAGAAAATCGGTGTACAAACCTCGCGTTCCGGTGCCACACTCAAGGTAAGTATCAGCAACCAAAACGGTAGTGAATAATGAGAAAAACCAAAGTTGTCACCTCCGAGGACATCCTGCTCAAACTATGTCAATCTGCCACAGCAGTGTTAACCAAAGCCACGGACTCTCCCGTGCATCATGCCGCAATGGTGCAAAAAATAGTCAAAACCAGTCTTAAGCCGGATATCGGGTGCTTTGTATTATTTGATGGCGGCTTTTCGGGACTCGTCGTGATTAACTTCTCCTCACAAGCGGCGTTAGAGATTTATCGCAACTATATGCAGCATATGGGGATCCCCGAAGAAGAGCTTGCCACTCAACATACAGCGGATGAAGTCGGTGATGTACTTGGCGAACTGATGAACCAAATCATCGGTGACTTCACAGGCAAGATTAAGCGCTCAATTCAGACGTCTATCACGCAAAACCAGCCGAAGATGATGGCGGTGAACAAAAATATCTCCGTGTCTGTCGACAGCAATATTGATAAACCTCAAGCGCGCCGGGTCAGCTTTACCACCGAAAATAATCATATTTTTTATCTAGAACTCGCGATGGAACGCACTGAATTCATTCAGCTGCAAGATTTTGAAGAAGGCGAAGAAGTCGACCCGGATTCTATTTTAGAGGCAGAAACCGTGCGTCAGCTGGAAGGAAAATCTAACGATAAAAATGAAAAGAAAGACAATGGCAGTAACGACTTGTTAGATGAACTCGGGATCTAAGCACGAACGCCCATATAAATTAACATCGAACTTAAAAATCAGCGAGTTACGCCTCAATTCGTGAACAAGTAGCCATTATTGTTGCTTGTTCGCGACTTTTTTGTGTTTTACCCACTTAATTTTCGACAAAAAACAAAATAACATTTCATCTTTTCCCGCTCACAATAATATTGAATTTATCGCTTTTGTTTCATATAAGTTACAACATTGATCACAACCTTCCCGCTCTATTACTCGTTCTTATCGTTCTTAATCGTATATGAGTGGTTGAATTTTAGGACTTATTTTTAGTAGGTGAATAATTCTGGGTCATTTAGACTGCGCAACAAAATAATAAGGCTGGCAATGATCAGTCCATTACCCTACTGGGCACCCTGCCCACCCACAATCATTCGTGAAAAGGTCGATTCATGAGTCCAGAACACTACCTACTCGACTGGCAAACCAGTCAAACTCACTCTGAAACCATGTATCCGCTGTTGAGCCAGCTCTATCGCCAAAAAGGCGTAGAGATTCAACTCTTTGGCCGTCAGCTTATCAACGCTAGTACCATTGATATTATTAAAGCTCACCGCGTCGCACGTCGTTACACTGGCGACACATTAGCCCCGAGCCAAACCCTCCCTTTAATCGAAGCGATGGCCGAACTCGACCTGGCCCCGAGTAAAATTGATATTGGCCAGCTGGCGTGGACGTACTGGCAATCACATGACAGTGAGCATGGGATTACTGATTTTCTTCATAGCCAATTGAATCACTTAATCGGCACTGGCAACAGCGTCGAGCCCAAAGATGTGGTGCTTTATGGTTTTGGCCGTATTGGCCGGTTACTCGCACGTCTACTGGTTGAGAAAAGTGGGCCAGGCTATCCATTACGTTTACGTGCGATAGTGGTCCGTGGTGGCAAAGAAGGCGATTTGGAAAAACGCGCCAGCTTATTGCGTCGTGATTCGGTGCACGGTCCATTTAATGGCAGCATTACTGTGGATGAGACCCGTAATGCTCTGATCGCCAATGGTAATTTCATTCAAGTCATTTATGCCAATAACCCAACTGAGGTCGACTATACCCAGTATGGCATTCACCATGCCTTAGTGGTCGATAATACGGGGATGTGGCGTGATGAAGAAGGACTCGGTCAGCATCTTGATAGCAAAGGGACAGACAAAGTCTTGCTAACCGCCCCAGGTAAGGGCGCGCTTAAAAATGTGGTGTTCGGTGTCAATCATGATGTCATTGGTCACGATGACAAAATTATCTCCGCCGCCAGTTGCACCACCAATGCGATTACCCCAGTGCTCAAAGCCATGCAGGATAAATTTGGCATTGATAGTGGTCATATTGAAACCGTCCATTCGTTTACCAATGATCAAAACTTAATAGACAACTACCACAAAGGCGATCGACGTGGTCGTTCAGCATCACTCAACATGGTACTGACGTCGACGGGCGCAGCAAGCGCGGTAGCAAAAGCATTGCCGGCACTAAAAGGAAAACTCACTGGCAACTCAGTGCGTGTCCCAACCCCGAATGTCTCGATGGCGATTGCAAACCTCAACCTCAATCACGCCACCAGCAAAGATGAAATCAACGCGTACCTGCAAGACGTCGCGCTCTACTCGCCGCTTTCAGGCCAAATCGATTATACCCAATCCACCGAACTCGTCTCGAGTGATTTGATTGGGTCTCGCTTTGCCGGCGTGGTAGATAGCCAGGCGACGATTGCCGAGGGTAACCGCTGCGTACTGTACATTTGGTATGACAACGAGTTTGGATACAGCTGTCAGGTCATCCATTGTATGGAGCAAATGATGGGAGTTCGCTATCCTGTGGTCCCTCAGCCGGAATCGTTATCATAAACAACACAGCGTTATCATAAACAACAAAAGGCCCATCAAGGGCCTTTTTTACGTGCGCGTTTTAGGTCTGACTAAGACGACTGGGTTGCCGTTAATGGTGATGCTTGGCTCACCGGCTTAATCAACGCATAGACTAAACCTGTCACCAAGGTACCGGCCGTAATGGCGGCGAGATAAAGCAAGACAGGGCTAATCGCATTTGGGATGAGCAAGACAAACAAGCCACCGTGCGGCGCCATTAATTTCGCGCCAATCAACATTGAGATCGCCCCCGTTAATGCGCCACCGGCAATACACGATGGAATAACACGCATCGGGTCTTTCGCTGCAAACGGAATCGCGCCTTCTGAAATAAAGCACAGTCCTAAAACGAATGACGCTTTACCTGCTTCTTGTTCGGCATCGTTAAACTTGCGTTTGGCAAGGAAAGTCGATAAACCCATTCCTAATGCCGGCACCATGCCTGCAGCCATAATGGCAGCCATTGGCATGTAGGTACCACTTTCAATCAATCCAACGCCAAACGTATACGCGGCTTTATTCACCGGGCCACCGAGATCAAAGCACATCATGGCGCCGAGTAACACGCCTAAGATGACGGCATTGGTTGAATTCATGCTTTGCAAGAAGGTTGTTAGACTTTCCATCGCCACCGAAACGGGGCCACCTACCACATAGATCATCACCAAACCGGTAAATAAACTGGCCAATAACGGGATCACCAATATGGGTTTGAGCGCCTCCATTGAAGCCGGTAAGCTGACTTTGTCCGCAACGAACTTAGCGCTGTAACCGGCAATAAAACCAGCCAGAATACCCCCTAAGAAGCCCGCGCCTGTTGAGGCTGCAAGCATACCACCGATAAGCCCGGGTGCCAGGCCCGGACGATCCGCGATAGAAAAGGCAATAAAGCCCGCCAGTACCGGGACCATCAGCGCAAACGCGCTACCACCGCCAATTTCCATTAAGGCCGCTGCAAGCGTCCCTTCTTCTTTAAACGCCTCAATACCAAACACAAACGAGAGCGCAATGGCTAACCCCCCGGCCACAACCAAAGGCAACATGTGTGACACCCCGGTCATAAGGTGTTTATAAACGCCACTCCGTTCACCTTGGTTTGCAGTGCTATTCGCGGTATTAGTTTGTCCGGCTTGGTGAACATGGGCGTTCGCCAAAGCATCATCCAAACTTTGTGCCGCTTTTTTCAACGCGCTCCCAGTACTGGTTTTATATAAACGTTTACCGGCAAAGCGACTGAGATCGACCTCAATATCCGCCGCGATAAAGACAAGATCCGCTTGTTCAATGTCTTGATCAGTTAAGTTATTTTTCGCCCCCACCGAGCCACGTGTCTCGATCTTAACCTGATACCCTTTCGCCTTCGCGGCTTCTTCAATCGCTTCAGCGGCCATGAAGGTATGGGCAACGCCCGTCGGACAAGCCGTGATCCCGACAATACGAACCGGCTGTTTGTCACCACTTTCACTGGATACGGAAGCCTCATAAGGCTGGGCCTGATTCGATACCGCCGTCAACACGGCCTGTGCGTCCACCATGACTTCATCAAGGCTTGCCTGGTAAACAGGTTTACCATTAAAGCGCGCCGTCTCTTTCGGATCGCCAACGAGCAGCACGCGATCGGCGTGTTCTATCTCTGCGGCTGACAATACTTTTGTCGATTGGACACTCGACTGACACTCTATTTGTGCCGTCCATCCTTTTGCATCGACGGCTTGCTCGAGAAGCCCCGCCGCAATAACGGTATTGGCGACACCACTAGGGCATGCCGTAACAATGACCAGATTCATACCTTCTACCCCACTTATGGATTGGTTTTATTGCGCATGCACTGACAACTCAACAGGCGACACGCTGATTTGTTCGGATAATTGATTCACGTTTTCATGATTGCTCACCCCCACTCCCACTTGAGTGACGGCAAGCGCCGATATGGCAACGGCTTGGCGAAGTGCCGTTTCTTTACTCAGCCCAGCTTGACAGCCAGAGACCAGACCCGCGACCAAGGAGTCCCCCGCACCAACGGTACTCACCACCTGCTGGGCCGGCGCTACGGCTTTTAACCAGCCTTGATGATCGCGCCACAATACCCCATCGACCCCACGCGAAATGACCACGTTAGCGATCCCTTGGTTAAAGAGCTGTTCACCACGCGCTAATAAAACAGATTGCTCATTACTGATAGATTCATTAAGACACTGTGCTAACTCCGCTTCATTGGGCTTAACCAACCAAGGCGTTGCATCAATGGCAGCACGAAGCGCGTGTTGACTGGTGTCGACGACCACTTTTTTGCCCGCTTCTCGCAAGGTGCTAATCCACATCACCAGCTGTTCAGTGGTGACACCTGGCGGTAAACTGCCCGCCAATACGATCCATTCATGGCTTGGTGCCAGTGCGTGCAAGGTCTCGGTCAACGCATCAATATGGGTCGGGTCTACCGCCATGCCGGGAAAATTTAAATCCGTTACCCGGCCTGTATTTTCTACCAGCTTGACATTGGTACGGCTTACCCCTGGCACGCGCAAAAAGTGATCGGCAACGCCCTGTTCAGCAAAAAGCTGGGAAAATGGGTCTTGATTGTCTGCACCGAGAAAGCCAGAGACCGACACAGTGGCCCCTAAATCGCTTAACACACGTGCAACATTGACGCCTTTTCCTGCAGGATGCAGGGTATAGTTTTGCACCAAGTTGACATCACCCGGTTGCAATACCCCGACACTTCCTGTCATATCGAGAGCTGGATTAAAGGTGACGGTTAAGATGGCACTCATGCGTGTTCTCCTAATCCGTCTTTAATGGCATTCCCGAGTGCAGAAATCGCCTGCGCTGCATCCGAACCTTGCGCGGTAAAGTGCAACTGATGGCCATGTTTTACCCCTAAGGCAATCACTTTCATCAAGCTCTTCGCATTGACCGAGTCTGATTGGGTCGACGCATTGGCAACTTGAATATCCGCATCAAATTTTTTCGCAGTGTTGACCAACATTGCCCCTGGACGTGCATGCAAACCATGCGTATTGGTGATGGTAAATGTACCGTTTTCACCTTCTTGAATCGCTTTATCGGTCGCTTTTTGACGTTCATCGGTCGACGCCGCCGCTGGCGATGCCCCTGTTGACGTCTGGGGACTGCATGCGTTAACCAGCGCCTGTGGCGAGAGATCAATACAGGTCGCCAATTGATCGTCGGCTTTCCACTGCGTTAAGGTTTTCAAGACAGGAAGATGGGCCGCATTATTCGCTGCTATGCACCAAAGTGCATTGACAGACTGCGCGTGATGCGTCAATGACGTTGCTGGCATCACAACGGATACGCCTGTTTGTTCAACGCCTTGATTAACCCCAAGCAGCCAATGCCCTTGACCCAAATGAATAGGATTGCCTGCCACTAACTGGCTCACGCCCTCGTGATTGATACAATGATGGTTTTTGAGCAGGCCGGCTCCCACCGCTTGGAGGGTAGTCATGTCTGAAGCTGGAAAGCCGCTCAGTATCATCTCTGGTTTAAAGGTTAGGCTTTGTGCGCCGGTTGTTTCACCATTGAGGATCGCAACGACCTCTTCAGCACGCTCAACCTTTTGCAATGCTTCCTCAACGCCCTCTTGAGATAGCACACGGGTTAACTGGCGTAGAATACTAAGGTGCTCATCAGACTTAGCGGCAATACCAATGGCCACATAAGCAAGATTTCCGTCTCCCCAATCCACACCATCAGGGAAATGAAAAACCTGCACCCCCGTTTGTTTAACCTGATCACGGGTATCGGTTGTGCCGTGTGGAATGGCAATCCCACTGCCCAAATAGGTACTGGTTTGTGCTTCTCGCGCTAACATGCCGTCTTGATAGCCGGCCTCTACCAGTCCTTTTTGCGTCAGCAAACCGGCAATGGCTTTAATCGCGTCTTGCTTGGAGGCAGCATGTTGCTGCATATGAATATCTTGTGCGTTAAGTGCCAGCATGAGGGCTTTCCTCTTATATCAATGCCAAGTGCAAAGGGGCAATGCCAAGTGCAAAGGGTCAGTGCCAAGTGCACGGGTTAATCGTTTTTGTCACGCCAGACCACGCTGTCATGACGGTATATCGGGATCAGGGATTGGTCTTCATTCACGTTACTTCAGACCCTAATAATGTTTTTTTGTGTACAGTCTTTCGCTATACCATTTGGCTGAATCGTTTCAGCTTTTGGCGGCAATTACCCGCGTTATCGATGAAATGAATCTCATCGTTACTGTCGATTCATTCTAGCCACGATTATCGAAACACGACGCAATAAATAACATTCGTGTGATGGTGACGCGATTTACATCCAAAGCTGAAACCTTTCAGCTTTAAGGCTGAATCGTTTTAGCTTATAATGCAAGCCTATTATTGATCGGGTATGTGCAAACTTTGATCGCATTCACAAAGCCATCAATAACGATCGGCGCACTAAGGATTCGTTTATGAAGCTAGATGAAATAGCCCGCCTTGCTGGGGTGTCACGCACAACAGCCAGTTATGTGATTAATGGTAAAGCCGACCGTTACCGGATCAGCGAGCAAACACGTCAACGCGTGATGGCGGTGGTCGAGCAACATAATTATCAACCTAACCGCGCAGCGACGGCATTACGAGCAGGCACGACCCATACACTGGGCTTAGTGGTTCCAGATCTTGCTAATACCAGCTATGCAACGTTAGCCAAACTCTTTGAACGCAAGGCGCATGATCAGGGTTATCAGGTGATTATTACGGGATCAGACGACGATCCTGAGCGAGAAAAAACGGTTGCACAGACGCTAGTATCCAGAAAGATTGATGCCTTAATTGTGGCCTCTTGTTTACCGGCCGATAATGCCTTTTATCCGAAACTACAGCAGCAAGGCACCCCGATTATCGCGATTGACCGTGGCTTAGATGCCACACAATTTGCCAACGTTTTAACGGACGATGCGAAAGGGGCTTATCAGCTGACGGATCGCTTGATCAGCCCAACCGATGTCTATCAAGCTGGGTTAATCGGTGCAGTACCGGCTCTGGCGATATCTCAAGATCGTGAGCAAGGTTTTTTTCAGGCATTACACGCACAGCACGTCGAGGGACAAGTACGCTATGGCAATGCCTTTAGCCGTTCAGAAGGACAGCGATTAATGACCGAATGGATAGACGCTGGGGATTTACCCGATGCGCTTTTAACGACATCGTTTACCCTTTGCGAGGGTGTGCTGGATGCGATTCGTCAGACCGGTATCGCCCCCACAGCCCTGTATTTCGCCACTTTTGGTGATAGCCGTATTTTAGACTTTCTGCCTTTTGGTGTGCAGTCTTTGCCGCAGCAATTTGAAGCGATCAGTGATGCTGCCTTAAGCCTTGCGGTGTCTGCCGCTCAAGGCGATAACCAGCCTGGCGTGATTACCGTCGAGCGTCAGCCAATATGGCGCCCACATCAAACCCAGGCCTGGGTTGGCCTCAATTAATAGCCCGTCGCTTCCATAAACCCGCGGCCTGTTGCGCTTCCTTGCACGCGCACTGGCCCTTCCCAATACGGCACACTCAGCGCCATCCAACTTTGCGCATTGAGTGGCTGCGTAGTGATGTTAATCCCTTCGTCTGGTACTTGTATCTGCCAGGCTATCGGCAAACTGATCCCCTCGCGCATTTTGGCATGGCTAATAGGTAACATCCGAATATCCGATTGCGCTAAGGCCACAATGCGCCCATTTGGATACGTTAATGAGCCAAACATAAAGGGCTGACTGCCTCGGATTTGGGTGACCATTAACGCGCGACCATCGTCTAAATTAAGCCCGAACCAATCCCATCCGCTTTGATCCGATGCCATCGCACCGCTAGACCATTCTTTATCGAACCACCCTTTTCCCGAAACGGGTATTGTCTCACCGTCGATGATAAGCTGACCTTCAATGATCAATTGTGGCAGAGAAAAGTAATAAGACGCTGACGGCTCATTGGCATGGCGAATACTGTATCCTTGCTCGCCCTGTTTCACGCGCAAGCCACCGTCAGCCACCTGGAGTGCGAACCCCAATGTTGCATCCTTATCGGACCATGATGCACGAACTTGCGCCGGTAAAGGTTGCTCGCCCCCCTGCCATTGCCAATCATCCAGCCAAGCCTGAAATGGTGACAGTGTCACGCCAGTCTGACCAATACCACCACGGGCAAAACGTTCGGCTTCCCACTGTTGATCGGCACGCGTAATAGCAACATGCGCCATATAAAGCTGCTGGTTTGCCCATCCTGTTTGGTGGCGAGGACTCAGCGCACGGCGAAATAGGGTCCATTGCACACCGTATTCTTGTCCCGCATTATCCGTCAGTGTGGCTGTCAAATACCACCATTCCGTGGCAAATGCAGGATGAGAGGCCATATCCTGCGGATAAAGAGGTGTATAATCAGGCGTAACAGCGGCAAAGCCATCTTGTTGGCCAAACACATCAAAGCCATCCGCTAAGTCGGTCGACGATGAAGACTGTTTTCCCAACCCAATCAAGACCCCCAACACCATCACTCCGATTAAGCCAAACACTACACGGCCAATAGGGCTTAACTTTCGCTGACTTGATCTCACGGCGACTCTCCTATTGCGCATCACGTAACGACGCGGCGGCTGTCCGCTTAAGCATACGGTAAACCGGCCACGCCCCGGCCACCATCAAGGCGAGCATTGAAAGGCTAATGGTCGTTGCATACGTCATTGGGAAAAAATTCATAGTCATTGTCCAACCAAAGGACGCTTTGAGAACAACATGAATTAACATGCTCGCTAACACCAAGCCAAGCGGGATCGCGATAAGGGCACTGACTAACCCAAGGATCACCAATTGCCCGCCCCCAAGAGCAATGAGCTCTCGCCCTGATAGGCCCAAATAACGCAACAAGCTGTACTGGCGTTGCCGCGATAGCTCCGTGGCTAACGTTGCGAAAAACAAGCCGCTAATCGCCACGATCAACATCAACACACACAAGCTTTCGGTGACAGTAAACGTTCGATCAAAAATGCGCATGGCATAACGCATAATGTCGGCTTGATTTTGCACCTGACCATTGCTCAGGCTAAACCGTGTATTCATTTGATCAACAAAATGATCACTTGGGGCTTCTTTATCGAGTACTACCGCCAACGATGGACGTCCTTGAGCTAGCCATTTGCCCGCCTCACCATGCGTTGAAACCACCAACTGTCCGTAAGGATTACCGTAATCGTAATAGATCCCTGCCACGTGCCAGCGTTCGCCCATCGGTGCGGGCAGATTAACCATCTCACCAACACTTACGTCAAATTTAGCGGCGAGTGATTCACTTAACAGTACCGCACGTTGCTGGTGTAATTGTGACCAATATTGGGGTTGGGCCGATTTGACGGCTAACGATTGCTTTTCTAGCGCTCGATCACCAACCGATAACACCTCAAGGCGTCCTTGGGGCGCGACCAACTCACGTCGATAAGTGGCCCAAAATTGCGACACGTCTTCTTGTTGTTCAAGCCAGGATTCGATTCTGGGTAGCAAAGCATTGCCGGGTCGAACATACACATCCGCGGCTAACCGTTGCTGCAGCCAAGTTTCGGTGCTGGTGCGAAAGCTCCCCACCATGGTTTCCATACCTATATGCGCAGAAACAGCAAGCATAAAGGCCATCGCGGCAACACCTCGGTAGCTTAAACTGGCCGCCGCATCGGTAAAGAACCAACGCCAACGTGCGCCCGCATAGCCGCGCGCCAAGGTATGAAACAACCAGCCACAGGCATAGGGCAACGCTAGGGCGGCACTTAACATGGTTAATGCGATCAGCGTAAAGCCTTGCCATTGGCTACTTTCCCAGTAAGACACGCCCCAAGCTGTTACGCCCAATAGTATCGCGATGATCGCTTGCACCGCATACTCTTGGTGTGTCCCTCGAATTAGTGTCATTCTTTGGGATAAGCGCCCCGGCGATGTGTTAAGTAAGCGCACCAGCGGCCAGGCTGATGCCATCATCGCCCCTAAGATCGCGAGCAACAGACTCGCCAATCCCCATTGCCATTGCCAATGCATCACCAAGTCAATATCAGCGCCATACAAGTCAGACAAGGTGGTAGCGACGGCAGGGAGTAATTGATTGGCTAGCATCAAGCCCAACACATTGCCACTCATCACGCCAAGCACAACCCATACGAGAATCTCAGCAAGCATAACCCCAGAGAGTTGACGTCCATCAACACCGAGTTGGCGTAGCGCCCCCACCAGCGGTTGCCGTTGTGTCATTGAAAGCGAAATCGCTTGATAGAAAATAAACAGGCCCACCACAAAAGCCAGTAATCCCATGGCAAGTAAATTAAGATGGAAAGCACGGGTGAGCGGCCCTAACTGTGTGGCCTGTGTTTTGGTCAATGTCAGTGCAGGTGGTAACACATTGCGAATCTGCTGGCGCTCCGCTTGCGTTAAAGACCCACACAGGATGTCGGCGATACCGGCGTGTGAGGACAAGGTACGTAGCAACGCCATATCGGCAACTAAATACGTCCCCATACTCAGGGCATCGTTGTCGAGTACTCGCAAGGGGCCAATAGCTGGATAATCAAGCAGATCAATCATTTGCCCATCTTTCCAGCCTTTATGGTTCGCCATCGCCTCACCAACATAAACCGGATAAGGCGGCGTGATTGCATTGACCGGTGATATCCCCTTGTTTGCACGCCCGTTATCACCGCCACGTTCAGCTAACAGCGGCAACATGGCAATGGTATCAACGCCCATAAGATTGAGATCATCAAGTGACGGTGTCACGACTTGCAAGCGATCAACAGGAACACACTGCGTTAAGCCTGCCCGGCGTAAATCAATATAAAACGCCTGCGGCACACGTTGGGTCCGCTGGGTGTGATGAATGCTAAACGGATAAGGATTACTAAACAGCTTGGCACCTTCCCGATAGCTTTGCTGGGCGTGTTGGTTAATCGATAACACGCCAACAAGCAGAGCGACCCCAAGGGTTAGCCCTAGCCATACCAGCAAAATCTGAAAAGGATGGCGGCGATAGTGCCCCCATAGTGCATTAGCGACGGGCCCGAACACTGAGCACGCCTCCTTGCAGCCCAATGCTGCCCTGTAAGTAGCTGGCAACCGTATCACTGTGCGTGACCAATAAAAGGCTCGAGCCTTGCTGACGTGTCAACGTGGTTAGCAAACGCATGACCGCATCCGCGTTGCGCTCGTCCAAGCTACCGGTAGGTTCGTCGGCCAACAATAATTTGGGGGCCATGTATAAAGCACGGGCGATCGCGGCACGCTGTTGCTGCCCGCCTGACACTTCTTCCGGGTATCGATTTAATAGCGGCATTAAATCAAGCTGAGAGACAATTTGCCGCCATAAATTCGCATCGTCTTTGAGCCCTTTTAACTGGCGACAAAAGCGGATGTTGTCGGCAATCGATAGCGTAGGAAGCAAGTTGAACTGCTGAAAGATAAGACCAATGTTCTGACGACGGAACTGAGTACGCGCTCGTTCGGTTAACGCGTGTAAAGGGGTATCATCCAGCCAGATCTCACCGCTGTCGGGTTTATCCAACCCAGCAATTAAGTTCAGTAAGGTACTCTTGCCTGAGCCGCTCTCTCCCATCAGCGCAAGCTGGCTGGTGGAAGACAGCGACATCGCCGCGCCTTGAAGCACAGGATGAAAATCGCCCCCGTCCTGATATCCCTTGCACAGCGCTTTAATTGCTAACATGCCAATGCACACCCTCATAGTGTTTTAAAACAGCAATAAACGAGAACTAGGTCACACTGTTTGACTAATTTGGCAATGTACCCCAATTAAGAGGCTGAGAAAAGGGCAAAACTAGGTAGACAGCTTCCCATTGCGTCTTCTTTTCAATCAACGGGCATCATCGACAAGATAGTTTAGCCATACGCCCGATTTAACCCGAATGACAGAGCCGACCCATTTGACGACTTCTTCTGTCGCCAATAACGCATAGACCCAATAAACCGGCCATTCAAACACCACGGCAGCAGCGAGCACCACGGGAATACCGATCAACCACTGCGCAACAAAGTCTTGCCCCAGACAGTAGCGCACATCACCACCGGCACGCAGCACACCGACGATCATCGCCATTGGGATGGTTTTAACCACAATCAGCGCACACATTGCCCAATAGAAATATTCAGTAATTTGTGCCGTTTCACCAGTCAATGCGGGGAAAAACCCCAAGACCCAAGGTTTAATCAGCAGCATCACTGCGGCAATAAAGACGCCTGCAATCAAATTAAACACCGCCACTTGCCATGCTTGATGATAGGCGGTGTCGGTTTGTTTAGCACCCAGGTTGTTCCCCACTAACACAGCGGCAGCATTGGCTGTGCCAATCAGAAAAGAGAGCGATAACGACTCAACCGGAGTGATCACCGCTATCGCGGCTAGCCCTGCTTCGTTCACATGACCAATAATGGCGTGGTAAATGAACAAGCCGGACGACCACATTAAAAAGTTAAACGCAGTCGGCAAAGAAAGCGCCAAAAAGCGTTTTACTGCCACCAGTGAGAGCGACGTGCGCCATTCAGCAAGGGAAAAGGCAACAAGGTGTTGGCGACGGTACAAATAGGTATACAAGGCGACAACTTCCACAATACCACTGAGAACCGTTGCCACTGCGGCCCCTTTTGATCCGAGCTCTGGCGCGCCGAAGTGACCAAAGATAAACACCCAGTTGAGTAGGATATTCACACTGATCCCCACGCCACTAAAAAAAGTGCTGATCCCCGGTTTATGCATGGCACGCAGCCCCGCCGCCAGCCCTGACACACTGGCCAAGCAAAACAGCGATAACCCCGCGATCTGCAAGTAGTCTTGCCCCAAGGCAATCACCGTTGGGTTATCACTGGCAAAGCCAATAATGACGTCCGCATAGACCCAAAAAACAAAGGCACTTAACGCCGCAGTGGCATTAGTTAGGGTCACGGTCAGCGCAATTTTTTCTCGAAACCCTTGCCTGTCGCCCGCGCCCCAGTATTGCGCGACCAACATAGAGCCACCGGTCATCGCCCCAAAAATTAACAGGGTGGAAACAAACATTGCTTTCCCTGCAATCCCAATCGCAGCGACATCAGCCTCACTTAACTGACCGACCATCAGGATGTCGACCAAACTGCGGCTGGAAAACATCATGGTTTGGAGGGCAATGGGAATGGCAATTAACAGTAAGCGTTTTAAAAACACCACATCAAAAAAAGGACGAGAAACAGCGCTCACAACAGACTCCAACCGATAAGGCAACGCGCCTAGTTTACGTGGCTTTCAAACAAGAAAAAACCGCCCTCAGACGGTTTCTCAATGCTCATCAGCGGTATTCTTTCACCATAGATTGCCGCGGCATCACCATTAAGCAATCCGCATGATTGTCGGGCCAAAGTCGATATTCAGCATGATATTTAACGATCGACTTATAGGCCGTGACTTTCGTGGGTGCCAGTTTGGCTTGATGCGCCCAATTCATTACATCAATTTCTGGTCCACGCACATAAATGCTAAGAGGATGAGCTAAGTGCCCTTCTGCATTGAATGCCGCCTGAGTTGCCTCAGGACATACCACCAGTGAATGCTGTCCTTCAGAGACAATCTTGACCTTTCGATCAATCGGCGTCTGGGTGTGCAGCATCCAACCCGCCTCGCGGGCACTATCAATCATCTGTTGTAATTGGGCATGCTGGACCGGGCTTGCCGGCTCATCGACCGGAAACCACTGCGTATAGAGTTGCTGAATGTGTCGAAATTCGGCCTCTAATCCGGCTTGAGTGCCGGCACTACGGGCACGCTGCGTCCAACGTTGCAAATCCGCTTTTACGCTGTGGTGAAAACGCTGTTTCTTAACCGCTTGCGCCACCCAACGACCTAAAAACACCTCGCGAGCGGCTGGCGCATCAGCCACTTTTTTAGCATCGATGGCGGCAGCTAACTCATCGAAGGCCGCAGCCATAACGGTTTGAATGGTGATGACATAACTCATGGTTCTTTACGTGCTAGCGTCCAGTAGAAAACGGCAGAGAGTATCGCACAAATCGCGATGGCGCCAATCATCCCCCAAGGTGTTCCATCAGAGACCACGGCAACGCCTGCACCGACTAGAGATCCAATACCAAAACGCATGGTACCCGCCAGAGATGATGCAGTACCTGCCATTTGTGGATAGCACGCCAGCAAGCACGCCATACTATTACTGCCGATGGTTGAAATCACACCGACATACGTCATCACCGGGATCACCGTGCCCCAAAGCCCCATGTCTAACCATTGAAAAACAGCAATGGCAATGCCCGCCACCAGCTGGATACCCAACCCGAGCCGCAGCATCCAATGTGATCCCATTTTGCGGACCAAGCGCCCATTGATAAACGTCATCACAATCAAGCAAACGATATTAAGCGCAAAAAGATAGCCAAACATCTGGGCGCTGACGCCATAGTAGTCGATATAGACGAACGAGCCCGCGGTTAAAAACGAGAACATCCCAGCAAACGAGAACCCAGAACAAAAGATCATCCCTACCGCAAAGGGAGTTTTTAGCATGCGGGCATAGTTACGCAACGAGGCACCAATCCGCATGGGCGGACGGTTTTCTCGCGGTAACGTTTCGGGGATCCGAAAAATAATGCACAAGGTCACAAAGCAGGCCCATCCTGCCAGGACCCAAAAAATCGCACGCCAGTCAAACCAAGTCAGCAGATAACCGCCAATCATTGGCGCTGCCAAAGGTGCAATCGTCATCACCAACGTAATAAACGACATGGTACGCGCAAACTCTTCGCGCTCGAACATATCGCGCACCAAGGCTTGAATGATCACCGCCGCCGCTGCACCGGCAAAGCCTTGTGTGGTACGCGCAATCATTAATACATCAATATCTTGGGCCATCGCACTGACCACAGCGCAGATAAAAAAGAGCGCAACGCCACCAAGCATCACAGGTTTACGACCATAACTGTCCGAAATTGGGCCGTGGAAAAGCTGTCCAATCGCAAAGCCAGCGGTATAGGCCACCAGCGTCGACTTTACCGCGCTACTGGGCGCGTTTAAATCCGCGGCAATGGCCGGCATGGCGGGCAAATACATATCGATCGCCAATGGGGTCAATGCAGCAATGGCCCCAAGCACCAGGATTAACAGCCAACTTAACTGCGCTGGGGACGACGTAACAGCCGATGATTGCGACATAACACTCCTTAACGTGAAAGACAGGAAAAAGGGAAATAACGTGAGCTTGTTCAAAGTGTAACAATTTATTATTGCGTAGTGGGAAAGAATGTCTTTCTTTTCATCACCAATCTTTAACACCAGTCTTTAAAATCAATGTTCAAAACCCGCTTAAAAAATTACTTCGCTCACATTGAAAAAGCACAGCGAGAACTGTGCTTTCGGGTCGATCGTTGCCCTAGGTGGGATCTAAGGTGTCACACTTAATTATGCCAACAAGATTATGCCAACAAGGCAATTTCTTCATCGGTGAGAGGGCGATATTCGCCAGGCTCGAGCGTGTCATCGAGCTCAAGCGCACCCACAGATTCGCGATGCAAAGCGTCTACTTTGTTACCGACTGCGGCAAACATACGTTTCACTTGATGATATTTACCCTCTTGAATCGTCAATAAGGCTTCATACTCACCCACCTGCTCGAGCTTAGCGGGCAATGTCGCTTGCTGCTCACTGCGTAACATCACACCCTGCTCAAACTGACTCGCCGTATCTTCACTGATCGGATCGGCTAACCACACCCGGTACGTTTTTGTGCACTGATGCTTGGGTGACGTGATACGGTGAGACCATTGGCCGTCGTCGGTCAGTAACAATAAGCCTGTTGTGTCTGCATCCAGGCGACCCGCTATATGCAGCTTTTCTGCGTTCACTTCATCGAGCAAAACAAATATCGTGGGATTAAAGGCATCTTCGTGTGAACACACCACGCCCGCAGGTTTATGCATCATAAAGTAGCGTGGGCCAGACAAGGTTAACGATCGTCCCTCAAATTGCACATCCGCGGTTTTACCGACTTTGATGGCGCCAGATTTTACGATCTCACCATCGATGGTGACGCTTTCACTTTTCAGCACTCGGCCAGCTTGCTTTCGTGTTACCCCTAGGGTTTCACATAAAAATTTATCTATCCGCATATTACCATTCATTACACCTATGTTTGCGGCGATTATACGTCACATCGCCACGAAGACACAGATCAAGTTTTACTAGATTTGGCGGCAAAACTGAAAGCAATAAGATACACTCACTCTCATTGTCAGTGACATGCGTTAGTCATAATGCAAGCACTACCAAACGCTTTTTGTTGAGACGCCGAGTCTGTCACATCGTGCTAATCGAAAAACGCACCGAGATTGAGCCTACCGGCTTGGCGAGTATGATACGGTCGTCTTGACCAATCAGTGATAAAAAGGAAACACCATGATTGTCTCTCTTCGCCGCCCTGACGTCGATACACTGGAAACCTTACTCACACTTTCGCGCGAACAACATGAGCATGAGGCCTTGCCGTTTGATCGCGAGCCGGTGGTTTCTACCTTTAACACACTATTGTCACAACCCGAGCGTGGCGATGTATTTCTGATTGATGTTGAGCACGAAGGAAGAACGGATACGATCGGGTTTATCGTCTTAGCCTATAGTTTTAGTGTCGAAAATGGCGGCAGCGTCGGTGTGATCGATCAGTTTTTCATTCAGCAAACCTGGCGCCGTCAAGGCGTGGGTTCGCAAGTGATCCCTGAGGTAGAAAAGCAAGCCAAAACAAGGCAGTGTGTGGCCGTGATTTTAGAAATGAACATTGGTAACAAAGGCGCTCGCCTGTTTTACGAGCAGTTTGATTACCAACCACGCCGTCAGCATTGTATTTTCACGAAACGGCTATAATGGACCGTGATTTATCGGTTAGGGATAAATTTATCGGTTGGGTATAAATAGTCTGTACCTGAGCGAACAAGTCAGTAAACTAAACGGTCTCACTTAGGCCGTTTTTTGATTATGTATACCTTACGTCCGTACCAGTCTGACGCTGTTAAAGCCGTCCTGCACTATTTTCGCCGTCATACATCGCCTGCCGTTGCAGTTCTGCCCACGGGCGCCGGGAAAAGTTTGGTAATCGCTGAATTAGCGCGTATTGCCAAAGGCCGAGTTCTGGTCTTGGCGCATGTTAAAGAGCTTGTCGAGCAGAACCACGCCAAGTATGAAGGCTATGGGCTCACCGGCGGTATTTTCTCCGCTGGTTTAGGACGCAAGGAATCAAATGAAAAGGTCGTGTTCGCCTCGGTACAATCGGTCGTGCGCAACCTCGACGCCTTTGCCGACCAATTCTCGCTGCTGGTGATCGACGAGTGCCACCGCGTTCCTGACAACGAAGACAGCAGTTATCGTCGTGTTATTCAGCACCTACAACATGTCAATTCCGGTCTAAAAGTACTCGGGTTAACCGCTACGCCATATCGGTTAGGACAAGATTGGATTTATCAGTACCACACTAGTGGTAAAGTCCGCACCACTGACACCCGTTTTTTTCGCGATTGCGTCTTCGAACTGCCCATCAGCCATCTTTTGGATGAAGGGTTTTTAACCCCGGCCCATGTTTTGGATGCACCGCTTCTTAGCTATGATTTTTCACAAGTCTCACGCACTGCCAGCGGCTACTACCGTGAAGCGGATCTCGATAAGGTCGTCGCCAATGCCCCGCGTGCCACCCCGCAAATTGTCGAACAAATCCTTGAGTATGCGCGCCCGCGCCAAGGGGTGATGATTTTCGCTGCGACTGTCAACCATGCCAAAGAAATCATCACCTATCTTCCTAAAGACAGCGCCGCGCTGATCATCGGCGACACCCCTGGCCTTGAACGAGATCGTCTTATTGAGGCGTTTAAACAAAAAGCACTGAAATACTTGGTCAATGTCTCCGTTCTCACCACGGGGTTTGATGCCCCTCATGTGGACTTAATTGCAATATTACGTCCCACGGAATCAGTGAGCCTTTATCAGCAAATAGCCGGTCGTGGATTGCGATTAGCGCCCGGAAAAAAAGACTGTCTTATCCTTGATTATGCCGGCAATGTTTACGACCTGTATCAGCCCGAAATTGGTATGCCTAAACCCGATAGCGACAGCGAGTTAGTCACCATTCCTTGCCCTGCGTGCGGGTTTAACAATAGCTTTTGGGGCAAACTGGATGACAATGGCTTTTTACTTGAGCATTACGGTCGCCAATGCCAAGGGTATTTTGAAGACGAGACCGGGGAGCGTGAAATCTGCGGCTATCGGTTTCGCGCTAAATTTTGCGATGAATGCGGCGCCGATAACGATATTGCCGCCCGCCGCTGCCACCAATGCGACGCACCGTTAATCGATCCAGATAAAAAACTGCGTGAGGCACTCAAACTCAAAGACGCACTTGTGGTGGCGTGTGCCGATATGACCCTCACAGCGGGCAAAAACCGCTACCAAAAACCGCAATTAAAAGTGACCTATCACACCAACGATGGCAACGATTTACATGAAGTCTGGCCACTTGCGACCAAGAAACAGAAACACGACTTTTTAGCGCGGTTTGTTCGCCCACATTTAGTCGATCGCCATCGTCCCTTCACCGATACCGCGCCCACTAAAGTGACAGCGTCACAACATCGATTTCGTCCGCCTGATTTTGTCATTGCACGCAAACAAGGCCGTTTTTGGCATCTGCGCCAGAAGATCTTTGATGTCGATAGTTTTATTAGCCAAGACAGATTGCAGGCGATGTTGGCACAAAGTCGTGGGCAAGCCTTTGCAGAAGCCGACTAACACGCGCAAGCAGGCCTTCTGCGCACCGATGACGCTTGTTTTCGCGCGCAACCAGTGCTACTATCCGCGCTCGTTTTTGGGTACTGAGTTAGGTCGCTACGCTCAGTGCTATTTTTTCACTCTAAAGAGAGTTATTAATTATGTTTAAATTCGAAGCTGAAGTACGTACAGAAAAGGGTAAAGGTGCGAGCCGCCGCCTACGTCATCAGAAAAAATTCCCTGCGATTGTTTACGGTGGCAACCAAGAGCCTGTATCTATCGCACTGAACCACCCTGTTGTGGTTAACCAAATGGATAAGCCTGAATTCTACGAAGGCATCATCCTGGTTATTGATGGCCAAGAAGTAAAAGTGAAGCCACAAGACATCCAACGTCACCCGTTCAAGCCAAAAGTTGAACACATGGACTTCATCCGCATCTAATCGCTGTGTCGATAAAGATGGAATGAGATCAGGCGTCCTCAGGGGCGCCTTTTTTATATTTTAACCACCATGACATTTTCAAAAAAAACAGATATGTCATTTTGGTGTCAAAAATACATGACCTCGATCACCAAACAGAAAGCAAATGTAATAGAAAGATTCCAATTTGCCTAATAAGTTGATTAGGATAGTGTCCCTTTTTATATAAACACTATCTATCACCATGAAAAAAAATATCTTTCTTGCCGCATTAATGTCATTGACACTCGTACTTACTGGGTGCTCCGCAACAAATACGCTTGTTAAAAAGCGTAATCTTGACGTACAGACAAAAATGAGCGATACCGTCTTTCTCGATCCAGTTGCTCCATCAAAACGCACAGTATTCCTACAAATTAGAAATACCTCAGACAAGCCCAACCTTGATATAAAATCTGATATCAAAACAAAAATTGAAAGCCGTGGATATAAGGTTTTAGAAGATCCAAGCAAAGCCCATTACATGATTCAGGCAAATATTTTACAAGTCGGTAAAGCTGACCTGCGTGAAAGTGAAAACTTTTTATCTCAAGGTTTTGGTAGCGCTGTTGGTGGTGCTTTAGCAGGAGCTCAATTTGGTGGCGGTTCAGGTCGAGGCGCAGCATCACTGGCGGGCGCGGCTATTGGCCTAGTCGCTGATGCAATGGTCGAAGATGTCTATTACTCAATGATCACTGACCTACAGATTTCTGAGCGCGCATCTGATGGTGTCGTAGTTACTGAGGCTCTTGATTCTCAACTTGCGCAAGGCTCAAGCAGCAAGAAGGTAGTAAAATCTACGGAGAAAACGCAGTGGAAACGTTATCAAACACGAGTGCTTTCTACTGCCAATAAAGTCAACCTAGAGTTCGCTGAAGCAGAACCAGAACTGAAAAAAGGACTAACACAATCAATTAGTGGTCTTTTATAATTTAGCACGAGCGTTCTTCAATGAAGAGCGCTCGTTCTTTATTGACGTAACGCAACTCAAAGCAACTCCTACACTATCCTCTTACCAACGATTACAATCTCCGTCGCTTTTATTCCAGTAAGTAATATCACTGTCAATTAAATAACTAGGTAATCATATAAAAGCGAGTGTATTGGTAACACGAGATTCGGATATTCGCACAAGCTAAAGCTATTTCTGCTAAATCGTCATTCATCAAACAGCGAAGGCTGATGTGGAAGAGTTTCCGGCTCTAAGGCGGTTTCCTGTGTCTGTTGGCGTTTGGCACGCATAATGCGCAAATAACGCTGGTGGCATAAGCGAACCACATTGCGCTTTTGCTCGTTGGTAAAGTCATACCAATAAAAGCGCTCATCGCGACTGCGAAAGCACCCTTTGCAGTAACCTTTGTTATTGACCTGACAGATGCCTTTGCACGGACTCGGCACCTCGAAGAAATCGAGCTGTTCCACGTCATCCTCCCTGCTGATTCTTTCATTCAAGCGGGTGGCAGACACAATTGCAAGTCGCGCGTTAAAAACTGCCCGAACAAGACAAACGATCAAGCGTGCTTAGAACAACCCCAATTGCGGTAGCGCCAAGGTGTCGAACTCTTTACCAATAAACGGCAGGATGCCATCAGCAATCGGTTTAAGCTGTTTATCAATATAATGTTGATAATCCATCGGGCTACACCGATACATACACGGCTCAGGCCCATTAACCGTGATCACATACTCAATCCACCCCCCCCGTTGGTACTGTTCAGGGCGGCCACGTTTTTGATTTTCACTGTCAGCCAGCCGCGCGGCACGCACGTGCGGTGGCACATTTTTCTGATACTCCGCAATCGGGCGTCGTAACCGTTTACGATACACCAGCTCGGCATCACGCTCCCCTTGTTGCGTACAGGCGACCACATCGCGAATAAAAGCATCGACATCATCACCATCAAACACACGTTGATAAAGCTGTTGCTGGAACTGTTGCGCCAATGGTGTCCAATCCGTCCTTACCGTTTCTAACCCTTTAAAGACCAAATGAGACTCGCCGGTATCAGGATTGACGATCCGTCCTGCATAACGCTTTTTACTCCCGGTTTCTTGCCCACGAATGGTGGGCATTAAAAAGCGTTGATAATGGGTTTCGTATTCAATTTCCAGCAAGGATTCGAGACCATAGGTTTCCTGCAAGTGTTGAGACCACCACTGATTCACATGGCTAACAAGCTTTCGCCCGATGGCATCGGCGTCCTCGCTTGCTTTTTCTCCCCCCAATGACACAAAGGTAGAGTCTGTGTCACCGTAGATCACCTCAAAGCCTTGTGCTTCAATCAACTCACGAGTGGTCTTCATAATCTCATGCCCGCGCATGGTAATCGATGATGCCAAGCGATGATCAAAAAAACGGCACCCCGATGAGCCCAACACGCCATAGAAGGAATTCATGATAATTTTAATTGCCTGCGAAAACGCTTTTTCACCGGCTTTTTTCGCCCGATCACGCGCTTGCCACAACTCATCAATCAATGCCGGTAAGTAGTGCTTTTCTCGATGAAAAACACCGCCTCGAAACCCAGGGACCGTGTCGGCTTCCTGACCGGCCTCTTGTGCTTTTAACCCCTCGATAAGTCCAAGCGGATCAATAAGAAAGGTACGAATAATCGAGGGATACAGCGATTTAAAATCCAACACCAGCACTGAGTGATATAAGCCGGGTTTGGAGTCCATCACATAACCACCAGGGCTCGCGATCCACCCTTCGCTGGCTAGATTAGGCGCGACATAACCGGAACGATGCAAACGCGGTAAAAATAAGTTAGTGAATGCCGCTACCGAGCCGCCCACGCGATCGAGCTCTACCCCGGTTAAGCGCGAGCGCTCGATTAAAAAGTCGAGTAAGTGAGTGTGATCAAAGATTCGGTTAACCAAACGGCAATCTTGTAAATTATAAGTCGCAAGCGCGATTTTATCCTGATGAAACATGCGATTAATCGAGGCCATACGATCATGCGGATCATCAATCGCTTTCCCCTCGCCTAATAACGTTTGTGCAACCGCCTCTAGCGCCCAAGATCGGAACCCATACGTCGCGGTTTTTAGCGCATCAATCCCATCAATCACCACCCGCCCGGCTAAACTGATAAAGCCCGGCTTATTGCTACCACCATCACGCCAAAAAGCGCGTTCCCCGCCGCGACCAAGGCGTAAATCACGCTGGTAGCGTTGCGCGCGTTTAACCAATAGGCGAAAGTCAAAATCAATCACATTCCAGCCCACCACTACGTCTGGATCGTATTGTGCGAACCAACGCTCCAGGGCGACCAATAAAGCCTCTTCGTTATCCACCCACTCTATCCACGCCGGGGCATCGTTCTGAGGCGCACCGACCATGATCACGCGACTGTCTTTTTCACTGTCTAACCCCACCGAATAAAGCTGACCTTTTTGTGAACACTCGATATCCAACGAGACATGATGAAGCGTGGGCGTATAGTCTGCTTGCTTCGCTTTGCCTTGCGTCACTTCTAGGTAGCCCTGACGTTGACGGGCCTGACCGGTAAACAACAAGCTGCCACAAATATAGCGCTCCATCAGATAACGATCGGCCAAGCGTAAATCCCCTTCATAAAGCGCAATAGCGGCCCCCGTTATCACCTTCTGGCCTTCTCGGGCACGTTTAACACTGGTGAAATAACAGGCTGCAACAGGCGTATGTTGGAAGGTTGTTAGCGGTACCGGTTTGCAATAGGCATTGGGATCGATAGCAGGTAATAGCGCCTCCACCCGCGCTTTTTCTTCCAACGGCACAAAAAACACACTGTGCTGATCGTCAATACAGAGTTTGATCGGGCCTTCTGGCGTGGAAAGCCATAAAACAATGGTTGAGGTATGGCCCCAATCACGCTGCTGGCGCGTGATCACAAACCCTTGCTGCATATAGGGCGCAGTCGATGAAGTCACAGGCGTTATCGATATGGATCGTGTGAATGATAAGGACAGTGTAACAAACGTGGCTAATTACTGTATAGATAAACAGTTTTGGCCCTCTTTTTACACGCGTGACCGCCAAACAACGTGCTCCGCCGAGACGCCCATTATAATCTCGCCTTTGTTGTCGCTTGCGGACGCGATACAATGCGCGTTTGTTCGTTATCGGGAAGTATGAATGTCAGATCCGAAAAGCAAAGCGCTCAAAAAAATTGCTAAATGTCTAGAGCTCAGCAATTCCGCCAATGTCAACGAGGCGGCGCAAGCGATTAAAATGGCCGAGCGGCTGATGCGGAAGCATGGTCTCGATCAGGACGACATTGACTTCATCAGTATGGGTAAAACGCGCTCTGAGAAGCTATTGCCAGCGTCTATTAACCAATCGATCTTAAAAATTATCCGCGGCATCAATAGTCGCTTTGGCGTCGAGTGTGTATTGGTCAACCACAAAGGGCTCAAGCAGGCTGAATTTATCGGTGATGCCGACCGGGCTATTTTCGCGGCGTTTGCATTTGATGTGGTGTATCGCGATATGAATGAGCATATTGGCCAGTTTCGTCACAGCTTCGCAGGCTCAGGCACCAGCACCCAACAAGTCACCCGCCGTGTTCAGTCCTTCACGACGGGCTGGCTTGAGGGGGCGCTCGACAAATTGCCACAGCTTGATGCCCGAGACAGCGACGATAAGATCAAAAGCTATATTGATAAAGAGTTCGCCAACATTGACCGAGAGACATTTAAGCAGCAACTCAAAGACGCCATGGCGGCAATGACCGATGACTACGAACGTGGCATGAAAAAGGGCCGCGAAATTTCAGTTAGTCGCCCTGTAAGCGGTCAAGGCCCACAAAAGCGCCTAACAGGTAACACAAAATCATAACCACAATTCTGTAATAACCAACGCCCCTTTAATACTCTCTCATCACGTGAAAACGGCCGGCGATTTGTCCGGCCTCTGTCAGCATTTTCCCACCAATAAGACACTTGTGTTAAATACGTCAAATCATGGTCAAATCGCTTGTCGCCTATTGTGTTACACGCTTCTCAGGTCTAGCCTAGGATCCATGTCACATTATCTATGTTCCGTCTGCCCAACTCGCTGGCAGTTGCGATCGCATGGTCTAAGGTGACTCAATAACAAGCATTCACAATGCGTAAAATAAGATACTTCATATCCTTAATTAGGAGAGTGGCATGAAAAAAGTCGTGACAGGTCTCGGCCTCTTACTGGCCGTCGCACCCGCAGCTTATGCACAGCAAGACAGTGGTCTTTACATGGGGGGTCGTATTGGGCCGTCGTTTTTAGAAGATAGCTGTGTGTCTGACACCGACTGTGGTGATCAAGAGCTCGGGGCGGGTATCATTACTGGTTATGATTTCAATGACTGGTTTGCGCTTGAAGGCACCTATGATTATTTAGGTCGCTTTGACACTGAATTCGATACCTTTGGTAAAGCATCGGGCGATCTCACCGCGCTGACACTTGCCCCCAAATTGTCGTATCACGTTAAGCCCGATACCGCACTGTACGGGAAAGTGGGCGGCGCGATGTGGAACTTTAACAGCAATGCCGGTGATCGCGACGATGTGTCGTTGATGGGCGCGATCGGTGTTGATCACCAAGCCACCGATAAACTCAACCTTCGCCTAGAATACCAACACATCAATGATATGGATGATGGCTATTTCTCAAGCGTTGATAATAACCTCGTCACCGTCGGGATGACCTATCACTTTGGCCGCACCGCCAGTGAGCCAATGACTGAAGCAATGGTTGAAGAGCCAGTTATGGCAGAGCCAGAGCCCGTTCAAGAGCCAGAGCCGGTTGCCGAGCCGCAATCAATTGTTCTCTCAGAGGCCGGCGAAACCGAAATGTTCGGCTTTGATAAGGCAACGTTATCTGAGCAAGCGGTCGCCTCCTTGCAGCCATTAGTTGACCGGTTGCTTAAGCATGAAGAAGCCACAGCGACGATTGTGGGTCATACCGACAGCCAAGGGCCTGCCGCTTATAACCAAACACTCTCTGAAGAGCGTGCACAAGTCGTTGCGGATGTCTTCTTAGACGCGGGCATTGCGGCTGAGCGCTTAACCGTGATGGGCAAAGGCGAGTCAGCGCCAACCGCCAGTAACGAGACTGCCGACGGTCGTGCGAAAAACCGCCGCGTGGAAGTCACTTCGCCAGAGTTCGTTTATGTGGAAGTGAATTAATCACATCGACGATCGCATCATATAAATATGCAAATATAAATACGCAAAGGCCACCGCATTGTCGGTGGCCTTTTCTTGTCATGAACAATCAATGACAGATTAACCGCGCGCTGTAAAAGCGGTCAAGTGCGCCTGCATCAACCGATCGATGTCTACTCTATCTTGATCGCTCACTCCTGCCACCCGTGGATACCTTGGCTCGGCGCGATCGTTATGATAAGCGCCTTCCCATCCCTGAGTGGTGGTTAAAAACGCGCGGGCAAAATCCGCTGAGTAGCGTAAACAGCCTGCCATGACCGTATCGACATAGGATTGGGCAATCGGCTTGTCTACGTCTGGGGTACGCTGCGTATCGGCAACATATACGTACACGGGGCCATCAAGCGTCACGTCTTCGGGCAGAGTGATGTTTGATTCAGCTAACTGTAACCGCTGATAGCCTGCCTCTCGGCGATCAAAGTCGGGCAATGACTGTGGATCGATGCTGACCAGCACCCCATTACATTGACCTTCACCTTGTAACACCACCAAAGGCGAAATAAACGCCTCACTGACATTGCTCCAATGACGACTTAGCCCGGTCACGGTAACCGGGCACGTCCATCCAGATTCACCGGTCAGCGCCCGTGACGCCGGATTCATTAAACTCCCGTACCCAAATAGATACATGACGTTGCAAACTCCTTTATTGCATAACCTGACAGAACGGTAGTGGCTGCCTTGCTTTTTTCATACAAATTGCCAGAATATCCGGCAATGTTGTTAACAAGGAAGTCATCATGGAACCACTCAATAAGCTCGAAGCCCACTTCAAACGGCTGTCACATTTTCAGCACCTTGCCGCAATCTGCGGTTGGGATCAAGCCACCATGATGCCAGATGGAGGGAATCAAGCCCGTGCCGACGCGATGGCAGAGCTCGCGCTTTATTGCCATCAACAAAGCACCCAACCTGAGCTTAGTGACTGGTTAGCAGAGCTGGACGATAAATTGGAGCAACTGACACCGACGCAAAAAGCGAGCGTGGCAGAGATGAAGCGCGAGTGGCAGCAAGCCAGCGTATTGCCTGACACCTTGGTCAAAGCCAAATCTTTAGCGGGTGCCAAATGCGAGCATGCTTGGCGCCAACAACGTCAAGATAACGATTGGGCAGGCTTTGCCAAAAATTTAAAAGAAGTGGTGGCCTTGACGCGCGAAGAAGCCCATATTCGTGCGGACCAAAACGGTTGTGCGCCTTACGATGCCCTGCTCGACCTCTACGAGCCAGGAATGACCGCTGATCGTGTCGATGAGGTATTTGGTGCGCTTAAAGCATGGCTACCGGAGACCATCCAGGCGGTAGTCGACAAGCAAGCGCAACAGCCGCCCCTTATGCCCAAAGGGCCATTTACCCAAGCACAACAAAAAGCCTTGGGTGAGCAGGTGATGCAGCAGTTGGGCTTTAACTTTGCACAGGGTCGTCTCGATGTCAGCACCCACCCATTTTGTGGCGGCGTGCCCACTGATGTGCGCATTACCACCCGCTACGACGAGCAAGATTTTACCTCGGCATTAATGGGCGTGATCCACGAAACCGGCCATGCGCGCTATGAACAAGGGTTGCCTAAGGACCTGGCAGGCTTACCAGTGGGCCAAGCGCGCTCGATGGGCGTGCACGAAAGCCAAAGCCTGTTTTTTGAAATGCAGCTGGCCCGCAGTGAAGCATTTGCTACCTTGATTTGTCAGCATGCTAAATCTGCCTTTAACCGCCAAAACGATCCCGCCTTTCATGTCGAGAATTTCCACCGCGTGTTAACGCAAGTCGCGCCCGGTTATATTCGTGTCGATGCCGACGAGGTCACCTATCCGGCACACATCATGCTGCGCTATGACATCGAGCGCGATCTGATCAGTGGCAACATGGAAGTTGATCATATTCCTGAGCGTTGGGACAACGCCATGCAGCAATACCTTGGCCTCAGCACCGCCGGCAACTATAAAAACGGCTGCATGCAAGACATTCACTGGACCGATGGCAGCTTTGGCTACTTCCCCACCTATACCTTGGGTGCCCTGTATGCCGCGCAATTGATGCAAGCAATGCGCCAGCAACTGGATGTGGATGGCATTATCGCCAGCGGTAACCTGTCGCCCATTTTTGATTGGTTATCCCAACATATCTGGCAACGCGCCAGCACTACCTCAACCGATAACATACTCAAGGATGCCACCGGCGAAACCCTCAACCCCGCCCACTTCCGCGAGTATATTCAAGGGCGGTATTTGTAATCCGTGTCCCCAAGGCCAGCGATATTGGCCTTGGTTTTTTCAGGTTAATCTGTTAATTCAATCACACTTCTGTACAATGCGCGCTCAGTCATATTTATCTTTACACCCTCCTCGCTTGGCCGTGAGTCAGATGCTTTGTTGGCATGACTACACGCCCTGGTTGAGCACATTCGCTAGGAACGTCTTTTGATTTCAATCGCCAATATCACCATGCAGTTTGGTGCCGAGCCGCTATTCGAAAACATCTCTGCCAAATTTGGTAACGGTAACCGCTACGGATTGATCGGAGCCAACGGCTGTGGCAAATCCACCTTGATGAAAATCATGAGTGGCGCGCTCACGCCTACCGCAGGCAATGTGTCCATCACGCCAGGACAAACCTTGGGCGAGCTTAGCCAAGATCAATTTGCCTATGAGCAATACTCAGTGATTGATGCGGTGATGATGGGCGATCGCAAGCTGTGGGAAATCAAACAAGAGCGTGAGCGCATTTATTCTTTGCCGGAAATGAGCGAAGAAGATGGCATGGCCGTCGCAGAGCTAGAAAGCCAGTTCGCGGAAATGGACGGTTATACCGCCGAGAGCCGTGCTGGCGATATTCTGCTGCAAGCGGGGATTGAAGAAGAGCTGCACTTTGGCCTGATGTCGCAAGTGGCACCGGGTTGGAAATTACGGGTGCTGCTTGCCCAGGCTTTGTTTGCGAATCCTGATATTTTGCTGTTGGATGAACCGACCAACAACTTGGATATTCATACCATCAACTGGTTGGCCGGTGAGCTGCAACAGCGCCAGTGCACCATGATTATCATTTCTCACGATCGTCACTTCTTGAACGCCACGTGCACCCACATGGCCGATATCGACTTTGGCGAGCTACGTGTATATCCAGGCAACTACGATGACTTTGTCGCCGCATCTAGCTTAGCACGCGAGCAACTGTTGTCGAGCAACGCGAAAAAAGAAGCGGAGCTCAGTGAGCTGCAAGACTTCGTAAATCGCTTTGGTGCTAATGCCTCTAAAGCTAAGCAAGCCAGTTCACGCGCCAAACGCATGGAAAAGATCCAGCTTGATGAAGTCAAAGCGTCCAGTCGCGTGCACCCTTACATTCAATTTACCGAAAGCAAAAAGCTCCACCGTCAAGCGGTCGAATTACGCGAGGTTGGTCATACCTTTGACGAGACACCTTTATTTAAAAACGGTCACTTTTTACTTGAAGCAGGATCGCGCCTGGCGATTATTGGCGAAAATGGTGTGGGTAAAACCACCCTGTTGCGTTGTTTAGTGGGCGAGCTTGCGCAAAGCGAAGGCACAATTAAATGGTCAGAAAACGCATCCATTGGTTACTGTGCGCAAGATAACAGTGCCGAGTTTGATAACGATCTCACCGTGTTTGAGTGGATGTCGCAATGGCGTACGGCCAAGCATGATGATTTGATTGTTCGTGGCATTTTGGGTCGCTTGTTGTTCTCAGCAGATGATGTGAACAAAAAAGCCAAAAGCTGCTCAGGGGGCGAGAAAAACCGTCTGATGTTCGGCAAGCTGATGATGCAAGATATCAATGTGATTGTGATGGATGAACCCACCAACCACATGGATATGGAAGCCATCGAATCACTCAATAAAGGCCTAGAGCAATTCCCAGGCACTTTGATTTTTGTCAGCCACGACCGTGAATTTGTTTCCTCATTGGCGACCGATATCATTGAGATCAAAGACCAGCAATTGATCCACTTTAACGGCAGTTACGATGAGTATCTCGCCCACTTAGAAAAAGTACGTGCGGTGGCTTGATCATAAGACTGAGCCTGAATTTGCCGCTGATTGGCTTCCATTCAGCGGCAAGTCCCGCTATACCTAGAGTAACGTGCTTATTCTTTATAACAAGCGAGGGATCATGAAATACGCGGCCACACTGTTAACGCTTTCCAGTCTTCTTCTTACCACTCCGAGCTATGCCCTTTTCGGCCAGGGCGATAAAACCACTGATGTGATGACGCAAATGGCAACCCAATTTGCCGGTGATGAGGTGAGCCAATCTCCGCTCGTTAAATCGATCACTGAACAAGTGGATGTGAGCCCAGCTCAAGCAACAGGTGGCGCCGGGGCCTTACTCACCATGGCAGCGAATGGCCTCACCGGCAGCGATCAACAAGAGCTTGCAAGTTTACGCCCTGATTTATCGTCGCTTTCGTCATTACTCGGAGACAATGCGAGTGCGGGTGGCATCGGTTCAATGGGTGATGTGTATCGTGCAGCAGAAAAACTTGGTATCGACGCGACCACGTTAAAGCAGTTTGTGCCGGTTGTGCTCGACTATTTGGGCCAACAAGGTGCGAGCGATGGATTGCTAAGCTCGCTAACCCAACTTTGGCCATAGCGCGACGTTACTTAAACACCGATTAAATCACTCCGTCGCCGCATGCCTCGGCAGTTTAAACAACGACAACGCGCGGCAATCGCTGACGCGCGTTTATTTATCGAATCATCAAGCAAAGCGCACCGAGACGCGTTATCATAGTCGCCCTGTTGTTTAAGTTTGTATGATTATGCCTGCCTTCTCTTTCTCTGCGATCCCAGTTGGGATCCGCTTTATGCTTCTGTCTGCGCTTGGCTTTGCCTTGATGTCCGCCTGTGTGAAATACGTGGCTGTCAATGGTATCCCGGTATTTGAGATTGTCGCCGCCCGAGCACTGGTGTCGCTCATCATCAGCTACACCGATGTAAAACGTAAAGGCCTGTCGGTATGGGGTAACAATAAGCAACTCCTGTTGCTGCGTGGTGTACTCGGTACAGCCGCGCTGATGTGTGTGTATTATGCGGTCACGACTTTACCCTTAGCCGAAGCCACTGTTTTGCAATACACTCACCCGGTGTTTACTGCTGTGCTTGGGTTGGTGTTACTCAAAGAGCGATTACAAGGCGCCACGTTGGTGTGTATTGCGCTTTGTTTAATCGGGCTTTACGTGATGGTGCAACCTAACCTTAACGGTAATATTGCGGAGGCCTTGCCCACGTTTAGCGTGATTATTGCGCTTCTGGGGGCATTAGGCAGCTCAATGGCTTATGTGATTGTGCGTAAACTCAGCCGCACCGAAGACAGCTCGGTAATTATTTTGTACTTTCCCATGGTTGCCCTACCCGTCGCGACCGTGCTGATGTGGCCACAGTTCGTGATGCCAAGTTTATCGCTCACATTGCTATTGGTTTTAGTCGGTGTATTTACCCAGGTTGGCCAGTATGGACTCACCAAAGCCATGCAAACCCAACAAGCCGGTGAAGCGTCTGCTTATGCCTATATACAAATTGTGTTCTCAACCTTGCTTGGGGTATGGATCTTTAATGAAGTGCCCTCAATTTGGACCTATCTCGGTGGTGGATTAATTGTGGCAGGCGCATTATTCAATGCCGTTGGTCATCGCATCTTTCGGCGACGTATCGTATAACACTTGCACATTCAAAGGTTTAATACGAGCAAAACTGGCCTCATTTGAGGCCAGTTTTGGTTTGCTGATCAGGCAAAAACGCGTTAAAGAAGGCTGACTATAATCACCAAGTAGAAAAAAGGCTGTCGTGAGAATGTACGAGTGTGTCAGTGTTTGTCGGTAGATCTCATTGCAATGAGAGAACGTATGAGCGTTTGGACAAAACCGGATTGCTCACTCGAGCAATCCGGTTAACAGTCATCGCCTGTCAATTAGGTACGAATATCCTGAATAGCACCGTTCAATGCGTCAACGTTATCTTTTAAATCAGACACAATCGGGCCCAGTTGATCAATCGCTTCATGCATATCGCTTGATAAGGTTTTTATGTTTGATAAATTGCTCGAGATTTCATCACTGACAGAAAGCTGTTCTTCCGTGGCCGATGCAATCGATGAATTCAGTCGATGGATTTCTATCGCAGATTCTTTGATCGTGCCAAGCGATTCGTTTGCGGTGGTCATATTGTCACGTGTCGATGCAATCTTATCTGCGTTAACACGAATAGTCTGTGTTGATTGTTCCGCCTTACCTTGCAAACCACCGATCATTTCTTCAATCTCTCCAGCAGATTTTTGTGTCCGTTGCGCTAAAGATCTCACCTCGTCGGCCACAACCGCAAAGCCACGACCTTGATCGCCTGCTCGCGCCGCTTCGATGGCTGCGTTTAGCGCTAAGAGGTTAGTTTGCTCTGCAATGCCTTTAATCACATCAAGCACATTACCCACATTAGTGGATTCATCGGCAAGCTCTTGGATCACCTCTGATGTCTTTTTGAATTCAGTTTCTAAACTGCCAAACTCGACCATGGTTTTATCGAACACATCTTTACTAGTGGTGGTTTCTTTCTCAGTACTACCTGCGTACTTTTCTGCCATGGAGGTGTTCTCCGCCACCGTGGCAAGGGCGGAGGTCATTTCTTCCATGGCCGTGGCACCCATCTCGAGCTCTTGGTTTTGCTGGTTAGATATTTTGGCATTTTTACTGGTAATATCGACCAAACTATCCGTAATCTGAGCGATCATATGATTAACGTCATTAATTTTATTAATCGTCGATGAGTAACTTCCGATAACTTTATTAACAGTATTACCAATGGTTCCAATTTCATTCTTTTTACTATCGTCGACTCGCAACGTAAGATCTGAATTATCATCTACTTTTTTTAGCGTGGATGCCATCCTATCGATTGGATTAACAACCGTTCGTTTCGTGATGATGTATCCCAAAATCGCAATTACGATCACCACTGCTAACGAGATATTGCCGATGAGCACCGTTTTTTTGACACTAGATGCTGCCTCGTTGAACTGTGCATCCGTTCGCTGTTCCAACGCAATAAAAAAGCTTTCGATGGGTTTCATGATTTTTGCTTTTTCTTGGTGATACTGCGAGCTATGCAATAGCTCAATCGCCATTTGTTTGTCGGGCTCTCCTCGAACGGTATAATTACCGCTGCTGTCCGGATATAGTCCTTTAACCGCGTTCATGGCTTTGACTTCCATATTCACCAGCCCATCAGAATTGGCCTGAGCCTTTTTGAGTAAATCAAACTCTTTCTCGGTAAAGCCTAAATCTCTCATCCGTTGATTTAACGAAATAGCTTGGCCATCTGGTTTAGGTTTTTGACCATGTTCTAACACTAAGTCCCAGTAGATCGTATGATAGTTAACAGGCCGAGGTTTCTCACCGTTACGAATGGCTAGAATATCGTTATACATTTTTTCATACTTTTCATTGCCGGTAACTGTGTAAGTTCTACCCAGACGCGTTAAGTCATCAGAGCTTTGTCTTAATTCATCGGCCGTTTGATAAGACTCGTATCGGATCTGGGCCATTTCATCGACTTTATTCATCAAGCCATTAAGCTGAACGATCGTAAAAAAACTCACCACAATGCCTGCACCAATAATAAAAAATACTAATTTCATGGTGTTATTGATGTTCATACCCATTCCTACCGCCTCTATCACATTTATATCTACTTAAAATTGTTCAATTTCAGCGTAGGACAGAATCATTTCATCGGCTTTGAAAAATAAAAGAAAAAGACAAAAAAACCTCAAGCATCTGATTAATATAAAATTAAAGCATGATCTTCGTTGTCACAGGCATTGTTCTATCCCTGATATTGTTGAAAGCGTGCAACATCTCATAAAAATGTAACACACTGATATTAACAATCCAAAAGCATGACTCTAGTCACTCTATGTAGTGCTCATTTCCCTTAAGGTTCGCCTAACTTTTTAAACAGGTACTCTCTGATGAAAAAAAACGCACTCGCTAGTCTGATCATGCTCTCACTCTCGTTCCCCACTCTTGCCGCTGATGGGGATATGCATAATGTCACTATCCTTGGCACATCAGATTTACATGGCCATTTCATGCCATGGGATTACGCGGCAGACAAACTCAATATGCGTGGCAGTTTGAGCCAGATCGCGACCAAGGTAGCGGATATTCGTAGCACCAACAAAAACGTCATCATGGTCGATGCGGGTGACACCATTCAAGGTAACTTTGTCGAGACGTTTAAGGGTGAAGCGACAAGTCCAATGATGCTTGGTTTTAACCAAATGGATTATGATGTATGGGTCATGGGTAACCACGAGTTTGATTTTGGCTTGGATGTTTTGCAGCGCTCGCTCGATCAATTTGAGGGACAATCACTCGGCGGCAATATTAAACGACCTGACGGCAACCCTTTTTTACCCGCTCATACCATCATCGAGCGAAATGGCATCAAAGTGGGTGTAATTGGTATGGATACACCGATGACACAAGTCTTTGCCGAAGGCACCGGGCGACTCGAAGGCGTGACCTTTACCAACCCTTCACTGGAAGTTAAAAAAGTGGTCGAGACACTCAAAAATGATGTCGACGCTCTTATCTTAGTCGCCCACATGGGCCTGGATAATGAAAACGACATTGCGAATACCGGGGTCACAGATATTGCCAATGCCAATCCAGAACTTGATGCGATTGTCGCCGGCCATATGCATACTCGCATTGATAAAGCAGTTGTTAATGGTGTGATCGTGACTGAGCCGGATAAATACGGTCGTGCTCTATCTCGTATTGATCTCTCGTTTGAGGAAAAAAACGGTCAATACACATTGGTTAACAAAGATAGTTTTACTTATAAAATTAAAGGCACAGCGTCAGATCCAGAAATGGAAACCTTGTACCAGCCTTACCACCAACGCCTTCGTGCGATGGCAAACCGCGAAGTCGCGGAATTAAGAGGGGTGGATTTGGTCCCCCAGAATGAGATCCGAGGGATCCCGCAAGTTCACATTCAAGATACTGGCATTAGTGCACTGTTCCAAGAAGCCAGTTTTTTCTATGCACCAAAAGCCAACGTGATTGCTCTGCAAATTGATAATGACAATGCCGAGCTAAACGTCGGTCCGATTAAAGCAAAAGATATCGCCTATAACTATCAATATGCTGGCGGCGAAATTACTGTCTATCAAATGACCGGGGCAGATCTACGCAAATATATGGAATGGTCCGCTGACTATTTCAACTCAGTCAAACCGGGTGATGTCACCTATAGCTTTAACCCTGAACGTCGCGCATCGAAATACTCAACCAATGACTTTTTTGCGGGAGTCACCTATACCATTGATCTTACTCAACCGGCAGGAAAACGCATAACAGATTTAGCCTTTGCTGATGGACAGCCAATTACCAATACAACCGAGATAAACCTCGGGATGAATAGTTATCGAATGGGGCACCTGACCAAAGCAGGTGGCGCGTTAGAAGGAAAAGATTTTCCGGTGCTGTTCGACTCAGAACAAGCTTATGGTGAAGAAGAAGGTACCATCAGAAATATGACTATTCGCTATCTAACAGAGGAAAAAGGTGGCGTTTATACCGGCAAACCTATGGCTCGCTGGCAGTTAAAAGGTCTAGATATTGACACTAACACACGCAATATCATTAAAGATTTGGTCAACAGCAAGCAAATTGATGTACCAAGTAGCGACGACGGGCGTTATACCAACGTTGCGGCGATCAACGTAAAAGGCTTACATTTTAACACCAAAGAAGAAAAAGCCGAAGCACTGGCCGTTCGTGAAGCAAAACTCGCTACGGCAACAGGCACAGAGAAAGAAAACCTTGAACGAGAAATCGTCATTATCAACGCGCTGAACTAGGCTCGCAGGTATAGCTTATGCGGTCGGTAACACGCCGGCCGCATACACCCCAGCCCATGATCAAGAATTATCACGATATAAGCCGTGCGCAGTGCAACTGGCGCAGTGCAACTGGCGCCATCCGACATCGGAGCCAACTATTAACCCCTGATCGTGACAGGCGCCCGTTGGCAATTTGCACATATCCAACACCGTGCCGGGGCTTGTGTCACCTACGCCAATGGTATCATCGGGCCAAAAGTGGCTGTTCCGA